>JALYHC010000020.1 GCA_030776765.1 Actinomycetota bacterium
GGGTGGTACTGGTGCTGGGCGGCCTGGGCGTGCTGATGGCACGAGGGAGCACGCAGGCACCTTCGTCGAAGGCAGAAGTCGTGCCGGCGGGTTAGGAAGGTCTCAGCGGCTCTTTCGCGCCGCCACCAGCGCCTCGAGGAAGCCCACCACCGCCTCGGGGTCCCCCAGGCGGTAGGGCGCCGCCGTCTCGCCCTCGCCCACCTTGATGGCCACGTCGCCCTCCCCCAGGAGGGCGAAGGCGTCCTCGTCGGTGACGTCATCCCCCAAATAGACCACCACCGGCGCCCCCGACTCGGCCCGTAGGGCCTCGAGGGCGGTCCCCTTGTCCGCCTTCACCACTGCCAGCTCGACCACCTTCTTGCCGTGGCGGACGAAGACTTCCGGGTGGCAGCCGGGGCCCTCGGCGACGGCCCGCAGCAGCTCGTCGACCCGGTCCTCCTGCACATGGCGGTAGTGGAAGGCGATGCTGGTGGGCTTGGCCTCCAAGGCGGCACCGGCAAACCGCCCGGCGATCTGCTGCAGCTCCGCCTGCACCCGTTTCAGCAGGGCCCTCCGCTCGGCGGGCAGCGGGGAAGCAGGGGAGCGCTCTGCCCCGTGGCCACCCACCATCAGCACCGCCTCGGCCATCCCCCCCAGCCGGCCCAGGTCCTCCAGCGACCGCCCGGAGAGGATCGCCACCTGGGTGCTCGGAAGGGCGGCCAGCGCCTCGAGCGCCTCGATGGCCCCGGGCTGCGGGAACGCCCTTTCGGGGTCGTCGACGATGGGAGAGAGCGTGCCGTCGTAGTCGCTGGCCACCAGCAGGGCCGGCTCCTCGGCCAACCGGGCCAGCACCGCCCGCAGCTCCCTCATCCCCTCCGCAGCGCGTCCAGGAAGGAGTCCGCCCAGCGGTAGACGTCGTTGCGCCGCACGACGTTGCGCAGGGCCGCCATCCGCTCGCGGGCCTCGTGCTCGGGCAGTTCCATGGCGGTCTCGAGGGCAGCGGCCAGGCCATCGATGTCGTAGGGGTTGACCTGGATGGCCCGGCGCAGCTCGTAGGCCGCCCCGGTGAACTCGCTGAGCACCAGCACGCCCGAGTTGTCGTACCGGCTGGCCACGTACTCCTTGGCCACCAGGTTCATCCCGTCGCGAAGCGGGGTGACCAGCATCACGTCGGCCGCCAGGTAGTAGGAGACCAGCTGCTCGCTAGGCACCGTTCGGTGCAGGTAGTGCACCGGCACGTGGTCCGGCCGCCCGTAGGTGCCGTTGATGCGCCCCACCATCTCCTCGATGCGGGCCCGCATGTCGGCGTACTCCTCCTTCTGCTCCCGGCTCGGCGAGGCGATTTGCACCAGCGCCAGCTCCCTCGCCTTGTGGGGTTGGTTCTCGAGCAGCGTCTCCAGCGCCCGCAGGCGGATATCGATGCCCTTGGTGTAGTCGAGCCGATCGACCCCCAGGATGATGGTCAGTCGCTCACCCAACTGACGGCGCAGGCGTTGGGCGCCCGCCGCCACCGAGGGAGTGCGGGCCAGGTCCTCGTAGTACTTGAAGTCGATGGAGATGGGGAAGCGGTCCACCCGCAGGTGGCGGCCCTCGAACTCCAGCGAGCCCCGGGAGCCGCCTCTCGCAGAAGTGAAGCGGTTGGCGACCCGGATGAAGTTCTGCGACCCAAGCCGGGTGTGAAAGCCGATCACGTCGGCCCCCAGCATCCCTTCCAGGATCTGACGGCGCCAGGGGATCTGGGCGAACAGCTCTACCGCCGGAAACGGGATGTGCAGGAAGAATCCGATCCTCGCCTCTGGGTGGAGCCGGCGCAGCATCCCTGGCACCAGCTGCAAGTGATAGTCCTGCACCCACACCAGGTCGCCGGGCTTGACCACCTCGGCGGCCGCCTCCGCGAAGCGCTGGTTCACCCGGTGGTAGGGGCGCCACCAATGGCGGTGGAACTCGGGCCGTCGCACCGCATCGTGGTAGAGAGGCCACAAGGTGCCGTTGCAGAACCCGTAGTAGTAGTTGTCCACCTCCGACGAGGAGAGAGGGACGGGGCGGTGCTCGATGCCCTCGTGCTCGAAGGGTTCGGGGGCGGTGCTGCCGGCCACGCCCGACCAGCCCACCCACGAGCCCTTGGAATCCTGCAGTACCGGGGTGAGGGCGGAGACCAGGCCGCCGGGGCTCATCACCCAATTGCCCCGCCTGCGCTGCACCGGCAAGCGGTTGGCCACCACCACCAGCCGCTGTCCTGGCACGACCTCCTCCTTGGTCCAGTTGGCACCGCTAGGTCGCCCCCACCCTACCGAAGTGGGAGCTTTCCCTCAGGCGGCCTCCGAGGCCGTCCGGCCGGCAGGCTTGGAAAGGCCGGTCAAGTGGTGGCTTCTCCACCTTTCCGCCGATGATTCCCCAGGAAGGGGAACAGTCACGTGAGGGGCAAGCCGGGAGCCGCCGGTCGAGGTAGGTGGGCCCGGGCAAGAGATGACCTCGGATGCGTCAGCAACCTGAGGCTCAGCAGGGCCACCACCAGGAGGGCGGTGACCGCCAGGTTGATCGAAAAGTGCAGCCAGACCAGGT
>JALYHC010000021.1 GCA_030776765.1 Actinomycetota bacterium
GGAAGAGGTCGACCTTGTCGTACTGCCGGAGCCGGCGATTGATTGCGCATTCGGCAGCCGCCATCAGGTTCGCCCCCAGGGAAGGCCCCAGGCAGCGGTGCACAACGGCGTGACGGGTGCTTCGGTCCCGGACACACCGGATGCAGGGCCCGTCGGGGGCCAGGAGGTACCCATTGGGGCAGACGGCGCGGTAGTCGTGCAGGGTGAGCACGATCGGGACACCCCGGGAGCGCAGGGCGTCGACCACCGACAGGGTGAGCTTCTCGTAGACGTTGTGGAGGTGGGCGACGTGGGGGCGCGCCCGGTCGATCAGCCGCTCCAGGCGCCGCCGCACCGAGAGCGAGTAGAGGGTGGCCAGCGAGTCGGTGCGGCGCCAGGGACTGCGAGCCAGGCGATCGGCCTGTGGGAAGTCCCCGGTCCACGGGCTGGCGAGCGTGTCCGGGTGGCGCAGGCTGAACGGAATGGTCTCGTGTCCCTCGCCCCGGAGGAGCTCTTCGGTCCGCAGGAGGACCGCCTCGGCTCCTCCCGGCACCGGACGGTACTGGTTGTTGACCAGCAGGACCTTCATGCTCGGGCCTCTGAGGGGCCCAAGGGAGCGGTGACCCGGTGATATAGGGCCAGCACCTCCCTGGCCAGCTCCTGCCAGTCATAACGGGCGGCGGAGGCCTGGGCTCCTGTCGAGAGCCTCGCTGTCAGCTCCGAGTCGTGCAGCAGGCGGTTGACGGCCCCCGCCAGAGCGAGCCGGTCCCCGGCGTCCACCAGCAAGCCCTCCCGGCCGTCTTCGACCACCTCGCTGATGCCGCCGGTCCTGGAGGCCACGATCGGGATGCCTGACTGTATCGCCTCCACGAGAACCGAGCCCAGCTCCTCGTAGACCGACGGGAGGGCCAACACGTCGGCATGCGCCAAATAGGCCGGGACGTGGTGGTGATGGGCGAAGCCGGTGAGGTGAACGCGCTCTCGCAGGCCCATTCGGTCGATCTCCGCCTCGACCTTGCTCCGCTGCGGCCCGTCCCCCACCAGGACCAGGTGGGCGTCGGGGAGCAGCATCGGCATCGCCCGCAGGAGGCGCAGCACCCCCTTCTGGGGTGCCAGGCGGCCCACGAACAGGACCCTGGGATGGGGCAGGTCCGGGAGTGGGTCGGCGAAGGGGCCTCGAAAGAGCTCGCGGTCCACCCCGGAAGGGATGACGTGGAGCCGGACCGGATCGACCAACCTCTCCAGCGCCCGCTCCAAGCGCTTGGTCAGGACGATGACCGCCGACGCCCGGCGGGTGCCCAGTCGCTCCAATCGCGCTCCCAATGTGCGCAAGGCGAAGGCTCGGAGACCCCTGCCACGGAAGGTATGTCCGAGGCTGCAGTGGATGGTCAGCACCATAGGGAGGTGGTGGATCGAGGCCGCCATGAGCCCCAGAGGCACCACTGCCAGGTCCTCCCCAAGGTGGACGTGGACCAGGTCGGCCGACCCCCCGACCCTCAGCAGGTGGAGGGCCGCCGGGAGGCTGTAGAGCTGGCGGAGACCCTGGATCGGCCACCCGAGGCGGAGGATCTCGGTGTGGTCTCCCAGCTGCTCCCGGGCAGGAGCGCCGGGGAGGTGGCTGGTCACCACCTTTTGGCGGACCCCGAGGCGGTCCAGGGCCCGCGTCAGCTTGGCGGTGTGGCTTTGCATGCCCCCGATGGGGTCAAAGCCGGCGACCCGGTCGAGGGGGAGTCGTCGGGGGGGCTCGAAGACGGAACAGAGGCGAAGAACCGAGAGCAACTGTCCCTCTCTCACCGGCCTACCTTAAGGAACGAGAGAGCCGCCTGCTCGGCGCGCGCCATCTCCGTACACATAGCTCGTGCGGAGCTCCTACGCTTGTCCCCAGGCCAATGAAGAGGAAGAGCCGGGGGAGGAGAGGGATCTCATGGGACTGATGCAGCGGTTGTCGTTGATCTTCCGAGCCAAGGCCAGCCGGGCCCTCGACCGGGCCGAGGACCCCCGGGAGGTGCTCGACTACTCCTATGAGCGCCA
>JALYHC010000022.1 GCA_030776765.1 Actinomycetota bacterium
GGCCCGGCTTGCGGGGGAGGGTGCCCGGCCGTAGGCCGGGCGGGAGGGGGTCACTTCAGGATTGACTGGCCCACCGAAAGCTCAAAGGCGTTGTCACCGAACAGGAAGACGCCCTCGTCCTCCTCCAGGCTCACCACCCTGAAGTTCTCCGCGAAGGTGTCCCCCTCGCCGACCTCGTAGGACGTCCCGTCCACAGTCACGGTGGCCCGAGGCACGCCTCCCACCTCGCGCACCTCCACCAGGGTCACCCGGGTGCCGGAAGGAGCGAAGCTTCCGTCTCCGTCCTCTCCGTCATCGCCGCTCTCACCGTTTTCGCCGCCACCCCCCTGTTCGACCGGGGCTGGCACCGGCGACCCCTCCTCGATCAACGGACGGAAGGGATCACGGGGCTGCGACGCCTGAAAGGAGCCCGATACCTTCACTCCTTCAACCAGCGCGGCCGGAGCGGGAGGAGCTACCCCTGCGGAAGCGAGCGGTCCCTGCAGGGCCTCTTCGGCGGGCGCCAGCACAGCCGGCGCCACCAAGAGCCAGGCGGCCGCCAGGGCAACACCGATCAGGACGATCGAAACCGCTGCGGCGGTGCCGCTGCGATATCGCCGCGGGGCTGTTAGGTCCTTGCCACGGGCCATCAGGGGCCTCCCGGGGACGTGATGGTCGTGACCGGCACGGTCGTCGTGGCGCCACCCGGCGTCGTGGTAGAGGTAACCGGCGCCTCCTCGGGCACCTCGTCTTCGATCACTTCGGTCGGTGCCCCTTCCTGTTCGGAAAGGGGGCCCAGGGAGCCGGTGGTGAAGATGCTGGCGGCGAGCGACACGCTGAGGACGGTTAACCCGTCCTCGTTCTCTCTCGAGGAGATATCCACCGCGTCCACCACCACCAGGCGGTCGATCTCGGCCAGCCCGTAGAGGTAACCCAACACTTCGAAGTACTGGCCCTCGATGTTGATGCTGGTGGGGATCTCGAGGTAGCTGACCTCCTCCTCGACCTCTGCGCCCGGGGCAGTGGGAATCCCCGGCGTGAAGGAAAGCCATTCGATGCCCGCCTCCGTTTTCAGCACGTTGAGCTGGTCGAACAAATCGGCCAGGTCAGGATTAGGTGGGATCATAGTCTCCAGGGCTCCCACGGCCGAGATGTATGCCAGCTCGCTCTCCTGGACCTCCTTGAGCTGGGCGAGGGTGGCACGCAGAGTGGTCTCCTCGGTGCGTGCGGTCTCCAGCTCGGCGCGCAACTCCCCGATCCGCTGGTTCATTGGCGAGATGACGAACAGGTACCAGACGGCCGTGACCAGGACCGCTCCCAGGACCGCCAGAATGAGCGGCGCCCGCCTCACCGAGGCACTCTCGGAATCCGCTCGGCCAGCCGCTCAGAGACTGCCGAGGTGGTGAGCGCTGCCAGCGAGTCGAACCGCACCACGTCTGACTCGCTGATTTGCGCCAGGGTAGCGGTGTTGACCCAGGCGCCGGAGAGGGCGGGAAACTGGTCGGAGTCCACCACGCGCAGCCAGGCAGCGACGTCGGGGTATTCGAAGGCCACGCCGGTAGCGGTGACATTGCCCAACCTGGCGGCGGTCTCCTCGTCGGCGGTCTCCTCGTCGGCGGTCACGCTCCCCGAGAATCCCTCCAGCCAGACCCGGTCGGGGATCACCCGGCCCAGGTCGTTCAGCAAACGTCCCCAGGCGACGTCAGAAGCCAAGATCACCTCCAGCATCTGCACTTGTCGGTCGTAGCTGTCTTTGAGCTTCCGGGCGCTCTCCAGCCTGGAGATCTCCGCCTGCAGCTCGGCGTTCCTGGCTTGCTGAACCTCCAGGTCCTGCTGAGCGGCGGCGACCTTGGAGCTCCAGTAAAAGGAGAGCAGCCCGAGGATTACGAGGTAGGCCGCGAATGCGATAATCCCCATCGTCCGGCGGCGCCGCGCCAGCGCCCGCTGGTGGGCCTCGGGGGGAAGGAGGTTGATGCTCCTCAAGCTCTCGCCTCCCACAGGGCAAGGCCCACCACCACCGGCAGGACCGGTTGGGCCTGGAGCAGCTCCACCTCCGACAGGCCGAGGCGCCCCACTGCCAGATCCTCCAGGACGCGTGCGGGCTCGACAGGCATCCCCAACGCCTTCCCGAGACTGTTGACCAGGTTGGGCAAGCGCGCCCCGCTTCCCGCAACCATCACCCTGCCGAGCCGCTCCTCACCCGACTGCCCCAGGTAGTAGTCGACCGAGCCGCGGATCTCATCGATGAAGCTTTGCGCCTGGCGGCTGAGTACCTCCTGCGCCAGCTCCTCCTCTTCGGTCGCCTTCCCGGCGCTCCCAGTGGACGACCCGTTTGCCCCGTTGGGGATGCCCACTTGGCGCTTCAGAAGCTCGGCCTGGTCGGAGGTTATGCCCAACCTCTCCACGAGCGCCGACGTGAAGTCCTGACCACCCAGGGTGAGGATCCGGGTGAACCGGACCGCTCCGTCTCGGGCGATGATGACCTGGGTGATTCCGCCTCCGATGTCGATCACTGCCTGGGAAGCCTCTTCCGGGCCCAAGCCTTCCCCGAAGACGGCTCGGACCAGAGCGAAGGCCTGGAGATCGATCCCGATCAGCTTCAGACCTGCCCCGGAGGTCACCCGCAGCACGCTGTCGACCATGTCCCCTTGGGCGGCCACCACCAGGACGGACAGCATTGTCTCACCCTGGGGGGTTGCGAACTCCTCGAGCGGCACGAAGTCCATTACGGCTTCGTCGAGGGGGATGGGGATGAATTCCTGGACTTGGAAGGGAAGCGCCTCGGCCAGCTCGTCCTCCTCCATATAGGGGACGTCCACCCGGCGCACGATCACGCGCTGGTTGGCGATGCCGACCACCACCCGCTTGCGGGGCAGCTTGGCCTCCTTCCAGAGCTTGGTCAGTGCATTGGTGACCACGCTCTCGTCCATCAGCTCGCCCCCCACCACCGCTCCTTCGGGTAAGCCGACCTGGCCGAAGCGCTGCAGCACGGGCGGGTTCTTGGCGGTGTTGAGGGCAGCGGCCCGGACGGCAGTAGTTCCGATCTCAAGTCCCACAGTTACTGCCATGGCGACTCCGCTCCTGCTACATGTGAGCTCGGCATGGGGTAATTACGCTCTTGTGATTCCCGGGAGTGTATCGAGCTGCGGCGAGGCCACCAAGGATCCCTGCTCCCGCCCCGTCTTCTCCCTCCCCCGCCTGCCGGGGAGGGTCGGGGAGGGGGTGTCGTCCGCCTACGCCAGGTACCATCGCACCAGCTGCTCGCCGAAGGGAATCGCCAGCCAAGTGCCGGCGATGAGCGCCGGGCCGAAGGGCATGGCGTCCTTGCGCGTCTTGCGACCGGCCAGGAGCAGCGCCAAGGCGGTGAGGCCGCCGATGGTGAAGGCCAGGAAGACGCCGGTTCCCAGCGTGCCCCACGACAGGAAGGCCAGGAACTCGCCCAGCAGGAAGCTCAGCTTGACATCGCCCAGTCCGAAGCCCCCCCGAGCCACCAGGGCGATCAGAAAGAGCAGCACGAAGTAGAGCAGCCCTCCCCCCAGCGCCTGCAGGAAGCGGTGTCCCTCACCCTCGACGGCAGCACCAAGGAGGAGCAGGAGGGTGCCGACGCCCGTGCCCGGGTAGAGGATCCGGTTGGGGATGCGGTGATGATCGAGGTCGGTGAGGATCAGGACCAGCGTCACCGCCACGAAGCAGAGATAGGCGGGCAGTACCCACGAGGGGCCCACCACCAACACGGCGGCGGCAAACCCCACTCCGGTCGCCGCCTCCACCAGAGGGTAACGGGGCGAGATGGGGGCCCGGCAGTCTCGGCACCGACCGCCCAAGAGCAGCCAGGACACGACCGGAAGGTTGTCGGCGGGTCGGATGGGCTGCGCGCAGGCCGGGCAGGTGGAGGCGGGCCGGATCACCGAGCGGCCCGACGGGACCCGGTGGGCCACCACGTTGAGAAATGACCCCACCGCCAGGCCCAGGAGGGCTGCACCGACGGCCATCACTCCTACCACTGGTCGTTGCCCGTGCAGTCGCTCATCTCGTCGACCTCGGCCGCTGACTGTCCCTGACACGTGAACTGCCGCCCACCGGCGAGGCGGATGCCAAACCAGGTGCCGCTGGTGGACCGAGCGTACAGCAGCACCTGGGCGGCGCCGGAGACCGCCACGTGCACCGCGTCATCCCCCGAGCCATTCCAGTCCAGCGCCGGCTCCTCAGACTCGAGCACTGCCGAGTCGGCCGTGTACCAGCCGTTCTCGGCCTTCCAGATCTTCTCCACCTTGAGGCCGTTCACGAGCATCTGCTGGGCGGCCCGGTCCTGGGCCCGCTGCCGAGCGCCCAGAAACGTCGGGATGGCGATGGCGATGAGAACGGCAATGATTAGCACCACCACCATCAGCTCGACGAGGGAAAAGCCGCGCTGTGCTCCGTCCAGAGGTTCCACATGCGTCCTCAGGATGTCGGAAGGGT
>JALYHC010000023.1 GCA_030776765.1 Actinomycetota bacterium
ACGCCGGCGCCGACGACAACACCGACGTGACGGATGGGGAGGCCTGGACCGAGCACACCACCGATGCCCTGCCCTGGTCGGATATCGACGTGGACACCGCCGAGGCGGTGAAGCTCGGCTTCGTGGAGTACCAGGACTCGGGTACTGCAGGCCATCCCTACTACGACCTGCTCTGCCTGTGTAGCTCCCTGGACCTGCCCTCCTATGAGTTCACGTTCCTCTGGTACGGCGATGCCCTGGGACCGGCGCTGCAGTACCAGGGCGAGATCGACCGCTACGAGAAGGACCCGACCAAGCGGCGGGTCGATGTGAAGAACGTGGCCTGGGACGGCGAGCAAGTCTACTTGGGCAGGGACCAGGCCTACGGGACCGCCACCGGGGGCGCCTTCAAGGGTTGGATCCGGGTGGACCTCCCCCGCATCGCCGTGACCCTGCTCTCGGCCGGCGAGGCGGCTCCTGCCTACATGTGGAGCGGGGACCTGGTCGTCATCTGGGGTTGGGATCCCACCACCAGCTCGTACACGAAGCTCTTCGAGCAGAGCTACGGCACCATCACCGCCCAGCAGACGGTCTCGTTCGGGCCCGTCTCGCACTCTCTTCGAGTGAGCGGCCACCCACAGCTCGACTATCAGGTGGAGGCCACCCTGACGGTCAATCCTCCCGTGGTGACCGAGGAGTTCAGCGGCGGGGACCGGTCCAAGGTGTCCATCCAGGCACCGTCCATCGTCAGCGGGACGATGAGCTACGTGGTGGACGACGCCAAGGCCCTCCAGCGGCTCTACGACCTGGACCTGGCGTTCGATCTCGGCTCCATGGGTGCTTCCGCCAGATACGTGGAGGTGAGCGGATCATGAACGCTTTAGACCGGCGCGACGAGGGCCTCACGGTGACGGAGCTCATGGTGGCCCTCTTCCTCCTGGCGACGGTCAGTGCCGTCTTCCTGCCGATGATGGAGTCGTCGCTCACCATCACCGGCGACCTGCAGGGCGCCACCCGGACGGCCGACGCCGGCCGCCTGGCGCTGGAGCGACTGGACCGAGAGTTCCGGGCCGCCGAGCGGATCTGCCAGCCCCCCGCCGGCGGAAGCGGCAACCGCCTGGAGTTCCGCACCCGGGCTTGGACGGGCACCACCACCGCCAGCGGCTACCAAGACCTGGTGTACGAGGTGGTGGGCACCGACCTGCAGCGATCCTCGGGCGGCGCAGTCACCACGGTGATCGAGAACGTGGTCAATCCCCTGGGCGACCCCGTCTTTGCCAGCGCCAGCGCCGGCGGGTCTCCCAGCGAGGGGAAGGTGGTCACCGTCCGGCTGTGGGTGGATGGCGACCTCGGCGACCGCCTCGGGCCCCGGCTGATGACCACCGAGCTCACCGCCCGCAACGTCTGGAGCGCCCAGGCGCCGGGCTGCTGAGAGGAGGGTTGACGATGAGAAACCTGTGGTATCGGGAGGAGGGTATCGGTGTGGTGACTGCCCTGGTGGTGGCCTTCATCGTGTTCACTCTGGGGGGAAGCTGGTACGCGCTCTCGATCCACGAGCTGGAGCAGGTGTCCTTCGACCGGCACCGAACCCGGGCACTGCACACCGCCGATGGCGGGGTACGGGAGGCCATGTACCTGCTGGGCAACGTCCAGTCCGTCCGGGACAGCGCCACCGGCACCAACGTCTACACGTCGGGCATCACCGGCGGAGTCTGCGACCTGGTCGGTCTCCTCACCTCGGTGGACGGCGGCACCGAGACGTTCGGGGAGTACTGGCTGAGGATCAGCGACTCGACGCCGTCGGACCCGGACGATCACCGGTACTTCATCGAGAGCTGGGCATGGGCCCCTCGCCACGACGCCCGCCAGGCGAGCGCCAAGAAGGTGGAGCAGGAGGTGACCCTCATCCCGCGGTGGGGATTCACCTTTGGTCTTTTCGGCGCCTCCGCCGGCCTCAATGCCGGCAACCGCAAGGAGATCCACGGCGACGTCTACTCGGGTCAAGACGTCACCTTCGCCAACGAGACCCTCCTCTTGGACAATGGCAGCTTCCCCGGGGATGGCAACCTGGAGGTCTACGGGAACCTCAACGTCACCAGCGGAGCCGCCACCTTCGTTGAGGGCACCACCACCGTCAACGGGTACATCAACGACCAGCACGCCGACGACAGGTTCTTGGGCGACGTGACCCAGGTCATAGATGGTCCGGGGCTCGACGCGCAGGGCCACGACGCCTACTTCAAGAAGGCGGCGTTCGGGGGCGTCCTCCGCCTGGGAGGCACCTTGGAGCCCACCTCGGTCCTCCAGCCCTACAGCGGCACCGACCCGGTGCTCTATACCGAGAACGCCACCGGGCTGGAACCGGTGCCGTCGCGTCCCCTCCCCGCCTTCACTTGGAACGCCGCCGACTACGACCCCCCCGTACAGACCTACCTCGAGTGGGTCGACTTCCTCGCTTATTACAGCCTCAATATTGGCGCCCTGAAGGGAGCCCACTACGTGCAGGACCCGCTGATGGATACCACCGCGGACCCCTGGGACCTGAAGAACGCCAAGTTCGCTGACGACTTCGTCCTGGTGGTGGACGGGAAGCTGGCAACCAAGGGTAACGCCGCCCTCGCTTCTGGCGCCCCAACGCCGCTCACCGTGGCGTTGATCGGCAACCAGACGTCGAGCAAGATCACCCTCGGACAGAACTTCTTTTCCGACAATAGCCTGCGCTACCTCGTCTACTCGAAGGGGCAGTTCGCGTCTGAGCAGTCGACCACCGTGTACGGAGCGGTGTACGCCAAGGAGGACGTTTCCTCCCAGAAGCTCACCATCTACTACAGGCCCCCCACCAACGACGTCCTGGGCGGCTTCACCTTCTCCGAGACGCGTGCCGACGTGCAGCTCGGCGTCTGGCGGGAGGTCCCTCCCCAGGGCCTGCCGTGCACCCTGCCGTAGGGCTACTACTTCCAGTCAGGATGTGCTCAAAGCATCACCAAGAGCAGGCTCCCGCCTCGGCAGTACCCTCCTGGGGGTGAGCCTCGTCCTCGACGGCCGTCCTGTGTGGGTGGCCCAGACCAACTGCTACCTCCTCGCCGCCGAGCGGGGAGGACCGGGGGTGCTCATAGACGCTCCTCCGGAGCCGTCCCAGGTCCTGGACATGCTGTCCGCCCACCAGGTGGTGCCGGTGGCGCTCTTGGTCACCCACGGGCACGTCGACCACGTGGGGGGCGTCGGCCGGGTGGCTCGCCACACCGGGGCGACCGCCTATCTGCATCCCGACGACGATTGGCTGGCCCTGGACCCGGACAGCCAGCTGCGCGGCCTCTTCGGCCAGGTGCCCCCGGGAGACTTCGCACCACCGGAGCGGTTCGATCGCCTGAAGGACGGACAGCAGCTCGAGCTGGCCGGGCTGACGCTGGAGGTCCTCCACACTCCCGGTCACACCCCCGGCCACTGTTGCTTCCACCTGGCCGCGGAGGGGCTGCTCTTTGCCGGTGACCAGCTCTTTCGTGGATCGATCGGACGAACCGACCTCCCCGGCGGCGACTTCGCCACGCTGATGCGCAGCATGCGTGACAAGGTGCTGCCGCTTGGCGACGAGCTCATCGTCTATCCGGGCCATGGCCCGGCGACTACCCTGGGGCACGAACGGCGGACCAACCCCTTCCTCCTCCCATGACCTATCGCGCTCCAAAGGGCACCTACGACGTGCTCCCCCCCGCCTCGCGGCGCTGGAGCCGATTGCTGAGCGCCTGGGAGGACTGGAGCAGCCGCTATGGCTACGAGCTGGCCCTCACCCCCATCTTCGAGACCACCGAGGTGTTCACCCGGGGCGTGGGGGAGTCGAGCGAGGTGGTGCAGAAGCAGATGTACACGTTCACCGACCGGGGCGGCCGCTCGCTGACGCTGCGCCCGGAGGTGACCGCCTCGGTGGTGCGTGCCTACCTGGAGGCGGGGGCGAGCGGCATCCTCAAGGTCAGCTACGCGGGGCCAATGTTCCGCTACGAGCAGCCACAAGCCGGCCGGCAGCGCCAATTCTTGCAGCTCGACGTGGAGTACGTGGGGGAGCCGGCGCCGGAGGCCGACGGCGAGGTGGTCGAGCTGGGCTACCGCTACCTTCGGGCGGTAGGGGTCGAGGACCTCCAGGTGCTCCTCAACTCGATCGGGGATCGAGCGTGCCGGCCGCAGTACCTGGAGGTGCTGCGCACCTGGCTGCGCGAACGTCAGGACGAGCTGTGCGAGGACTGCCGTCGCAGGGTGGAGACCAACCCGTTGCGGGTGCTGGACTGCAAGACCTGCCCGGCCAAGCTCGAGGACGCTCCGGCCCCGGTCGACTACCTGTGCGACGAGTGCCGGGCGCACTACCAGCGCGTGCGGGAGGTTTTGGGTGCCCTGGAGGTGCCCTTCCAGGAGGCTCCGCACCTGGTGCGGGGGCTGGACTACTACACGCGCACCGCCTTCGAGTACCTGGCGCCCAGCCTGGGCATCGCCCAGGACGCCCTGGGCGGGGGAGGTCGCTACGACGGCCTGGCGGAGGCGCTGGGCGGCCCTCCCACGGCGGGGGTCGGGGTGGCGCTGGGGGTAGAGCGCATTGCCCTGGCGCTGGCAGGCTCCGACGAGCCTGCCCCTCTCGACCTGTTCGTGGTGGTGGCCTCCGACCAGCGCCTCGACGACGCCCTGCAGCTGGCGAGCCGGCTGCGGGCGGAGGGGCTGCGGATAGACCTCGACCTGCACGGGCGCTCGGTGAAGGCGCAGTTCCGGGCGGCCGACCGGCGTGGGGCGCCGGCGACGGTGGTGGTGGGCGAGGAGTGGCAGGACGGGAAGGTGGCCGCCCGGCGCATGGACACCGGCGAGCAGGAGTTGGTCCCCATCGAGGAGGTAGCCGGGTGGGCCCGGCGCTGAGGACCACCGGAGCAGGTGAGCTCGATGCCGAACGGGTGGGGGAAGAGGTGCGCCTGGCCGGCTGGGTGGCGGCTCGCCGAGACCATGGAGGG
Source organism: Actinomycetota bacterium (assembly GCA_030776765.1). Lineage (GTDB taxonomy): Bacteria > Actinomycetota > Acidimicrobiia > Spongiisociales > JALYHC01 > JALYHC01. The sequence goes on from JALYHC010000023.1 coordinate 4,965, forward strand.
GTGATCTTCCTCGACCTGCGCGACCACACCGGCCTGGTGCAGGTAGTGGTGAATCCGCAGGACCAGCCCGGGCCCGGCGAGGCCGCCGAGGAGGTGCGCCTGGAGTACTGCCTGGCAGTCGACGGGCACGTGCGCCGCCGCCCGGAGGGGACTGTCAACCTCAACCTCCCCACGGGGGAGGTGGAGGTGGTGGCTCGGGATCTGGAGGTCCTGAGCCCTTCCGACCCACTGCCCTTTCCCATCTCCGACCGGGTGGAGGCAGACGAGCTGACGCGCCTCGAGTACCGCTACCTGGACATGCGCCGCCCCAGCGTGGCCGCCAACCTGCGAGCTCGCTCCAGCGCCATTCGGACCATCCGCGGGGTCCTGGACGGCCGGGGCTTCCTGGAGGTGGAGACACCCCACCTCATCCGCTCCACCCCGGAAGGCGCCCGCGACCTGCTGGTGCCCAGCCGGCTGCGCCCCGGGCAGTTCTACGCCTTGCCGCAGTCACCGCAGCTCTTCAAGCAGCTCCTCATGGTGGCGGGGGTCCCCCGCTACTACCAGATCGCCCGCTGTTACCGAGACGAGGACTTCCGCAGCGACCGCCAGATCGAGTTCACCCAGCTCGATCTGGAGGGGTCGTTCTGGGAGGAAGAGGATGTCCAGGAGACCCTGGAGGCGGTGATGGTGGGGGTGGTGGAGGCCCTGCGTGGCGAGCGCCCGCTCGTCCCCTTCCCGCGCATCACGTACTCGGAGGCCATTGCTCGCTATGGGACCGACAAGCCCGATGTGAGACCGGGGAGCGAGATTCGGGACCTGTCTGAGCTGTTCCGGGAAACCGAGTTCCGCGCCTTTGCCGGTTCGCTCGCTTCCGGTCAGGTGGTACGAGGCCTCAACGCCGGCCCCCAGGAGAGCTCTCGCTCCCACCTGGACGAGCTGGTGGCTTCCGCCCAGGCAGCCGGGGCCCGAGGCCTGGTGTGGATGGTGGTCGAAGGCGGAGATGCGCTTCGCTCGCCGGTCGCCAAGTTCCTCTCCCAGCAGGAGACGCTGGGGCTGATCGACGCGCTTCAGGCCAAGCCGGGCGACCTGCTACTGCTGGTAGCCGACCAGCCGACAGTGGCCTCTTCGGTCCTCGGCAGGCTGAGGACCAAGCTCGTGCAGCCCCCCGACGGCACCAAGCTCTCCTTCGTGTGGGTGACCGAGTTCCCGGTGTTCGAGGAGACGCCCGAGGGCGAGCTGGTTCCCGCCCATCATCCCTTCACCGCCCCCGCCGACATCGAGCAGATGCGTGATCGTCCCGCCGAGGCAATCTCCCGCGCCTACGATCTGGTCCTCAACGGGAGCGAGCTGGGGTCGGGCAGCGTCCGCATCCACGATCCCCAGCTGCAGCGCCGGGTCTTCGAGATCCTGGGCATCTCCGAGGAGGATGCCGAGCGCCGCTTCGGCTGGTTCCTGCGTGCGCTTCGCTTTGGGGCGCCTCCACACGCCGGGTTCGCCCTCGGCATCGACCGGCTGCTGGCCATCTTGCAGGGCGAGCCCAACATCCGCGAGGTGATTCCCTTCCCCAAGACGCAGACCGGCCTCGATCCTCTCACCAAGTCCCCCACCCCGGTAGACGAAGCTCACCTGGCCGAACTGGGGATCGAGCTGCGCCGCGAAGTGAGGGAGGCCCTGGAGAAAGAGGAATAAGGGCGCATGGCCATGCGCACCTCTCGCCTGGTGGCCGAGTGGGGTCGCCGGGCCCGCATCGGGCTCAAGCGCTTCGGGTACTCGGGCTTACGGCGTGACCGCTGGCAACAGCCCGAGCGGGTGGTGGCGGAGCTGGGACTGCAACCGGGCGATCGGGTAGCCGACCTGGGGGCGGGGGGAGGCTATTTCACGTTCCGCCTGGCGCGGGCGGTGGGACCGTCGGGCGTGGTCTACGCAGTGGACACCGACCGGGACGTGCCGTCCAGCCTCAGTGAACGGGCGGTCCGGGAGGGGGTGGGG
>JALYHC010000024.1 GCA_030776765.1 Actinomycetota bacterium
ATTCCCGGGTGTTCACCTTCCACGAGGTCACCACCTCGGCGATCTCCACCTCGTGGGCCTGGAAGCACTCCACCGAGCAGCCCACCGCGATGGAGTACATCTGAGTGTCGTCGGCGTTGGTCACCGACTGCAAGAAGACCGCCGCCAGGTCGTTGGTGGCCGTCTCCCGGTACTGCACCAGCACTCGCACCCCCTCGACGTCCTCGCCGAGCGCGAAGTCCTGCTTGAGCATCTCCCGGTAGTCGGCCTCCTCCTCGTAGGGGAGCACCGTCTGCGTGAGCAGGTACCGCGAGACGAAGTCCCGTTCCCTCTCCCCGATCGACCGGACGGCGGCCGTGCCGACCGGGTATTGCGACTCGGAAACGGGTACCGACAGGTGCTCGGGGTCAGGGCCCGGGTAGCCGTCGAAAGCCACTCCGCTCACCCGCTGAGAGGCATTGAAAGGGCGGCTCTCGAGCTGATCGAGTCCCTCCGGGTAGAGGTGCCAGTCCGCGGGGAGCTCCAGGATGAACCGCTCCTCCGGATCCTTGTACCTGGTGGTGGAGCCTTCGGCGTGCGAGCAGGAGGTGGCCATGGTCATCAGGCCCAAAAGGACCCATCCGGCGTGTGGTCGCCCCGTCCGCGCCTTCATGGATGAAGAGTACCTCTGCCGATCGGGAACGCGTCCGGTTTGCTCTTCGGAGGCGAGAGCCCGGGCGGGTCCCAGATCTCCCCGGCTTTCTTCTTCAGGGGGTGAGCGGCGATTGGATCTCCTGCCCTGAGCAGGGGCCGCTCACCCCCCGAACCCCCCGGCAAGTGGGGAGGGAGAAGAGCGTCATGGGTGCAGGTAGCTCAAGGCCTCCTGGGCGGCGCGCCGGCCGCTCTCGATGCATTCGTTGAGCCCGATACCGTGATACGCCCCGCCGGCCAGGAAGATGCCTCCACCCTCCACCGCCCGCTCCGCCCGGGCCACCCTCTCCAGGTGCCCCAGTGTGTACTGGTGGAGGCCGCCCGGCCATCGGTGGGACCGCACCAGTTCCGGCTCGGCCCGGATCTCCAGCATCTCGGCCAGCTCCGCCTGCACCGCCCTGGCCACCCGGTCCTGGCAGGCCATGGCCAGCTCCTGGTTGTGCGGCCCGCCCACGAAGGCTCGCAGCAGCTCGAAGCGACCGTCGGGCACGCGCCCCTCCCACTTTCTCGAGAGATAGGAGATGCCCAGGATGGACTTGCGCTCCACCGCCGGCACCACGAAGCCGTGGCCCGAGAGAGGAGGCAGGTCTTCCTTGCGGTAGGCCAGGCTCGTCACGGTCGTCGATACCTGCCGGATCTCACCTGCCGCCCCGGCCGCTTCGGGAACCTCCTCCTGCAGCAAGTGCGAGGCCGCCTGTGCGGGCGTGGCGACGATGACCAAGCCGGCGGTCAGGCCGGAGTCCCCTTCGACTTCCAATCTCCAGTCTCGTCCTCGGCGGCGCAAACTGTTGACCTTCTGTCCGGTCCGCAGCTCGACACCCTGTGAGGCACGGACCAAAGCACGGGGCAGCTCCGCCATGCCGTGACGGAAGCTGGCGAAGTAGCTGAGTCGTCCGGTGAGGTCCTCGCCATCCGAAGGAGGCTGGCGGGCCGCCGCCCGGGCGGCGCGGATCAGGCTTCGGTGGCGCTGCTCCATCTCCGGGAAGCGGGGAAAGCTGGCCCGCAGGCTCATGGTGGAAGGCTCGGCGGCGTGGATACCCGCCACCAGTGGCTCTGCTATCCGCTCCAGCACCTCTTGACCCAGGCGACGCCTCACGAACGACTCCAGGCTCTCGTCTTCGGCCGAGGTTCGCCGTGGGGCCACCAGGTCTGTCAGCAGCCGCAGCTTGCCCCGCCACGAGAGCAGCGAGCCGGCGAGCACCGGGCGCAGCTTTCCCGGTGCCATCAGGAGCAGCCCCTCCGGGAGGGGATGCAGGCGCCCACGGGACCAGACGTAGGAGCCGGCCTCCTCGGGCCGGGTGGAGATGAGGCTCTCGACGATGCCCAGCTCCTTGGCCAGCTCCACCACCGAGCCCTTGCGCACCACGAAGCTGTCTGGTCCGGCCTCGAGCAGGAAGCCGTCTGCCCACTCGGTGCAGATCTTGCCTCCCAGCTGGTCGGCCTGCTCCAACAGCACCACTCGGAGCGGACGGTTGGACCGGCTGAGCCGATGGGCGGCGGACAGCCCGGCGATGCCTCCGCCGATGACGGCGACTTCGTAGTGAGAAGACCCCCTCCTCAGCTCTAATGGGCCTCCGCCAGAGGGGGAGGGAGAAGACCTCCTCAATGCCCGGCGGCGGTGGCGATGGCCAGGTCGGCCAGGGCCTGGATGAGCAGTGGATGCTCGTTGAGGCAGGGCGGACGGTAGAAGGCCAGCCCGATCCGCTCGGCGTGTTCGCGGTGGACGATGTCGTTGTCGTACAGCGTCTCCAGGTGGTCGGCAAGGAAGCCGATCGGGTACACCACCGCCGACCGCCTGCCCGTCCCCTTCAGCTCGTCCAGCACCTCTTCCACCTCTGGGCCCAGCCAGGGCTCCTTGGCCACCGAGCTGACGCTTTGGTAGCCGAGGCGCCAGTCCTCCAAGTCGAGGCCCTCCGCCAGCGCCTCCGCGGTCGCCCGCAGCTGGTCGGCGTAGGGGTCGCCCGCCTCCACCGCCGAGACGGGCAGGCTGTGGGCGGTGAAGACCACCGACGTCGGTCGCTCCTCTTGGGGGATGCGATTCAGGCACCCCCGCAGCACGTCGGCCAGGCCCTCCAGGTACAACGGGTGTAGGTGCCAGTCCGGCGGGAGTCGCAGGTGAGGCTCCATCCCGTGCTTGGCGAGCATTTGGCGCAGCCGGCGCTCGTAGGAGCCGGTGGAGACGGCGGCCCGATAGGGCGTCATGCTGATGGCCACCAGGTCGGTGATGCCGTCCCGGGCCATCTCCTCCACCGCCTCCTCGATGAAGGGCCGGGCGTGCAGCATCCCCACGTAGACGCTCCAGTCGAACCGGCGGCGCCCCAGCTCGGATCGCAGCAGGGCGGCCTGCAGCCGGGTGGTCTGCGGCAGGGGCGAGCGGCCGCCCAGCTCCCGGTAGCGTTCCACCACCTCGTGCTCTACCGAGGCAGGGGGGAGGCGGCCGATCACGCTGCTGAGAAAGGAAGGAACCTCGTCGAGCGCCTCCGGGCCCCCGAAGGCCAGCAGAACGACCCCCTGCTGACCGGCTCCCTTGCTCGGCGGGGGGAACCGCCGGATCAGGGCCATCTCAGGTGCCCAGGTAGGCGGCCAGCCGGCCGGGAGGCAGCCGGGCCCCCAAGAAGAACGGCCCGAAGAGTGCGTAGCGGGCGCTCACCTCGTCGAAGCGCATCTCGTAGACGAGCTTCTTGAAGACCAGCGGGTCGTCGCTGAACAGCGTCACCCCCCACTCCCAGTCGTCCAGGCCCATCGAGCCGGTGACGATCTGGGTGACCCGGTCGGTGAAGGTGCGGCCGATCCGACCGTGGCTGCGCATGAGGGCTCCCCGCTCCGAGGCCGCCAGGGTGTACCAGTTCTCCTCTGCGGTGCGCTTCTTGTCCATCGGGTAGAAGCAGATGTGGCCGTCGTGCTCGGGGAGCTGCGGCTTGAGGCGGGCCTGCACGTAGGGGCTCTGCTCGATGCTCTCGGCGGCGCCCTCGGGGGCGCCGTGGCGGCTCAGTTCCACGACCGAGAGGTAGGAGTAGGGCCGGGTGCTGAAGGCGGCCAGGGCGAGCTGGTTGAAGCGCTGCTCCAGCTCGAGCAGCTCTTCCACCCCTGGTCGCAAGTGGAAGAGCAGCAGGTCGGCCTTGTGACCCACCACCCGGTAGGTGGCGCTGGCGCCCTCGGCGGCATCCTCCACCCTCTCGAATGAGCCGATCTGGTCGGCGGCCTCCGCCACCGCCTTCTCCCGCTCGGCCTCCGAGGCTGCGTTCCAGGCGCCCCAGTCCACCAGGCGGAAGTCGTGCAGCGCGAACCAGCCTTCCAGGGTCTCGGGAGCGTCCATGGCCGCGATGCTACCGGCTGCGGCGGGGTCAGGGCCCGGGTGGCTCCCCGGGCCCCAGGGCGTAGATCGTGCCGCCCATGCTGGTGACGAAGACCGCCCCCTCGGCGATGGCCGGCGAGGAGACCACCGCCCCGCCCGTCTGGAAGCTCCACAGCTCCTCGCCGGAGCCCGCGTCCAGCGCGTAGAGGTGGCCGTCGTCGCTTCCCACATAGACCACGCCCTGGGTGATGGAGGGCGGTGACTCGATGTTGCCGCCCGCCTCGAAGGGCACCTCCCAGGCGTTCTCGTTGGTGCCGAGCTCAATGGCCAGCAGGCGCCTCTCGGCCGCCACGAACATGATCCCGTTGTCGACGGCGGGCGAGGAGACCACCGGAATGGAGGTGAGGTAGCTCTGCTGCAGGTTGCAGTCGAGGTCCAGCTCGTGCACGTTGGTGTCGCCGGTGCCGATGAGGATGCGGTCGTCCACCACCACCGGTGTGGCCTGGATGGCGCCGAAGGTGGGGGAGCTGCAGTGCAGGCGGCCGGTCCGGGCATCGAGGGCGTAGAGCTTCCCGTCGGTGCTTCCGACGTAGACCACGCCTTCCGCCATGGCCGCTGATCCGAGGATGGAGCCCTCGGTGGGGAACTGCCAGATCTGTGCCCCGGTGGCCGCGTCGAGGGCGTAGAAGATGCCGTTGCTGCTCCCCACGTAGACGACGTTGTCCACCACCAGCGGCGACGAGACTACCGCCGCCCCCGTTGAAAAGGGCCGGGGCCACTGGAACCTGGCCACGCTCTGGAAAGCGTCTCGGCCGTAGACGTTTCCGTCGGAGCTTCCGAAGAAGACGACGACCTGGGCTGCTTCCCCCGTGTTGATCTCGGCCACTGTGGGCGAGGAGTCGATGGGCCCCTGGACGGTCATCCTCCACAGCGGCTCACCGGTTTGGATCGACAGGGAATACAGGTTGTTGTCCCGGGCGCCGAAGATGACCGCCCTGCCGAACACCGCCGGCGACGAGTGGATCGGCTCATTGGTGTTGAACCTCCAGTAGTAGCCGC
>JALYHC010000025.1 GCA_030776765.1 Actinomycetota bacterium
AAGACGAGCAGTTCCTCTTCGAGGGGAGCGGCTGGGGGCACGGGGTGGGGATGAGCCAGTACGGCGCCCGCGGCCTGGCACTCGAGGGAAAGGGCGCCGCCGACATCATCTCCTACTTCTATCGGGGGGCCTCGGTGGGTACCGCTTCCCTGAGTCATTCGCTGTGGGTGGGATTGCTGCAGAACCGCATCGAGATACGTTTCGAGGCGAGGGAGGGCAGCCTGCAGCTGGGGATCCGCAAGCTGCCCGAAGGCCAGCAGCCCAAGCCGCTGGTCGCCGAGCCCGGAGAGAGCTGGGCTCTTCGCAGGCTGGTCAACGGCAACTGTCGGTACTTCAAGGACGGTCAGCCCCAAGACGTCGAGGCCCACTGCTGGGCGTCGGTCTCCCGGCCCCCCGACCAGCCCCAGGCCAAGCTCTACCTTGCCGACACCGGACGCACCTACGGCCGGGGCACCCTGCGGGTGCGCCCCATCGGCGAGGCTTTCCACGTCCTGCTGGAGATCGGCCTGGAGAAGTACCTGTACGGCCTGGGGGAGATGCCCTCCTCGTGGCCGGCGGCCGCACTCCAGGCGCAGGCGATCGCCGCCCGGAGCTATGCGGTCCGGCGGGCCCTCAACCTGGGTGCGGAGAGCGGGCTGTCGGCGGTCCGCCGGCAGGAGTGCTGGTGTCACCTGTACGCCACCGTCAAGGACCAGGCGTACGTGGGATGGGAGAAGGAGGAGGGCCACTGGGGTGCCGTCTGGCGCAACGCCATCGACGCCACGGCCGGGCGGGTGGTGACCTACGGCGGACAGGTGATCTCGACCTTCTACTTCTCCTCCTCGGGAGGAGCCACCGAGAACAACGTGGACGGCTTCGGCGGGACGACCCAGCTGCCCTACCTCACCTCGGTTGCCGATCCGTGGTCGCTGGACCGGGGGGTCAACCCAAACGCCTCCTGGAGCGGCAGCATCGCCGCCGGGCAGATCGCCACCGCGGTGGGCCTCGAGGCGCTGCACTCGGTCCGGGTGATCTCTCGCAACCCTTCGGGGAGCGCCAAGGAGGTGGAGTTCCTCGGCATCAAGGGCAAGGCCCCGGCCCGGGTGGTCAAGTTGGGCCGCGAGGTGCGGTCGTTGCTCGGACTGCGCTCCAGCTACTTCCGGGTCTACATGCCGCCCTTCCGCGACGACGACGGCTCGGTGCACGAGGCGGCGATCGTGGCCATCTGGCGGCACGACATCACCAGGGGCTGTGACGCCTCCAACCCGCAGCGCTACTGCCCTGAGGAGTTGGTGACGCGCGGCCAGATGGCGGCCTTTCTGGTGCGGGGGCTGGGCCTGCAGGCGCAGGGGGCGCCGGACGCCTTCTCTGACGACAACGGCCACCTGTTCGAGGCCGACATCAACGCACTGGCCGAAAGCGGCGTCACCAAGGGCTGCTACCGGGGCCGCTTCTGTCCTGACGAGCCGGTGAACCGCGGCGAGATGGCCGCCTTCTTGCTGCGGGCCCTCACCAGGCACAGCGGAAGCGACCACAGCGGGGCGGCCCACCTGCCCACCTATCGCGGCGCCTTCTCGGACGTGGGGGCTGACCGGTGGGACCGGGGATTCATCGAGCACCTCCAGGACCACGGGATCACGTTCGGGTACCCCGACGGCACCTACCGTCCGGAGGACCTGGTGACGCGGGCGGAGATGGCCAGCTTCCTGGCCCGCACCTTCGACTTGAGGTGATCGTCTCCCTCTGCCCCATTAGGCCTGGGGTGGGGGTCACTCCACCAAGATCAAATGGAAACGGAGAGATTCAAGCGATGAGTAGCGCATCCCGATAACTTGGTGCGATGCCCTCCCGCCTGATCACCCTCTTCTCGCTGCCGTGCCTGGCCGCCTCCCTGCTGGTGTCCGTGGCCGGCCCCGCAGCGGCCGAGGAGCCCATCGAGGCCGCCGATCGGGTCCACGGCGGGATGTACATCGAAGAGTGGGACACGTCGACGCAGCTCGACGGGATGGCCGTCTGGGTGGGGAAGCGGGTCAGCTTCCTGGGGACCTTCCACGATGTGAACGAGGACGACCTCCTCCCACCCGGTCCCTACTCCAACACCATCACCAAGTTGGAGGAGGCCTGGCAGGCCAAGGCCACCCCCTTCGCCAACCTGGCCATCAACGCCGGGGCCGCCTCCATCGCCGCCGGCCACCACGATCAGGACATCCGCGCCTGGGCCCTCAAGGTCCAGCGGTGGCTGGCCAAGGGAGGCGAGCGCTCGCTGATCATCGCTCCCCTGCAGGAGATGAACGGGGACTGGGTGCCCTACGGCATGGACCCGGGGGGCTTCAAGTCGGCCTACCACCGCATCCGGGGCATCGTCCGGGAGGTGGTCGTGGACGACACCCAGGTT
>JALYHC010000026.1 GCA_030776765.1 Actinomycetota bacterium
ACATGCTGGGCGGCCTGCGCCGGATCGGCCTCGGCTTCGACTACGGCTTCATGGACCAGCGGGCCGGCTTCGCCATCCGGGAGGGAATCGACTACTCGCCCAACGACACCTACGCCCGAGCTTTCATCGTGGGGCTGGTCAACACCCTCCGGGTGGCGGTGACCGGGATCATCCTGGCCTCGGTGCTGGGCCTGTTCGCCGGCATCGCTCGGCTGTCGACCAACTGGCTGGTGCGCAGGATCGCCACCGTCTATGTGGAGGTGTTTCGCAACACCCCGCTCCTGGTGCAGCTCTTCTTCTGGTACGTGGGCGTCTTCCTCCAGCTGCCCCCCATCCAGCAGACGGTGGACTTCTTCGGGTTGGCCTTCCTCTCCGTGCGGGGCACCGCGGTCCCCTGGGTGGCCCGCCTGCCGGGCTTTCGGCTCTGGCTGCTGGTACTGGTGCTCGCCGTGGCCCTCGCCTGGTTGGCACGGCGGACTCTGGTGCGGCGCTCCGAGGCGAGCGGGCAACCCATCCACGTCTTCTTGTGGTCGGCGGCGGTGTTCCTGGCGGTGGCGGCGGCCGGGTACCTGCTCACCGGGGCCCCCGCCCAGATCACCCTCCCGCTGCGGGAGGGCCGCATCTACAGCGGGGGGGCGGTCATCTCTCCCGAGCTGACCGCCCTGCTGGTGGGCCTGGTCGTCTACACGGGGTCCTTCATCGCCGAGGTCGTGCGGGGCTCCATCCTGGCCGTCTCCCGAGGCCAGAGCGAGGCCGCCCTGGCGCTGGGCCTCTCCAACGCCCAGCGGCTGCGGCTGGTGGTGATCCCCCAGGCGCTTCGGATCATGATCCCGCCGCTCGCCAACCAGTACCTGAACCTCACCAAGAACACCAGCCTGGCTTTCGCGGTGGCCTGGCCGGACCTGTTCCAGGTGTCCAAGACCATCATCTCCCAGGGAGGCGGGGCGGTGTCGATCATCGCCCTGGCCATGCTCACCTACCTGGCCATGAGCCTGGCCATCTCGGCGGTGGCCAACTTCATCAACGCCCGCCTGGGGTACCCCACCCGGTGACTACCGAGACCCTCGCCGCCCGTGAGTCACCCTTCGCCCGGATGGGCGGCCGAGCCTGGGCCTGGGCACGGCAGAACCTGTTCTCCAGCAGGTGGAACTCGCTGCTGACGGTGGTGGTGGGCGCCCTGGCGCTGTGGCTGGGCTTCTCACTGGTCCGCTGGGTGGTGGCCGCCGCCGACTGGGCGGTGGTACAGGTCAACTCCACCCTGTTCATGGTGGGCCGCTTTCCCCGAGGCGAGCTGTGGCGGGTGTGGGCCTCACTCGTGTTGGTGGCCGCCCTCTCCGGGCTGAGCTGGGGCCGGCTGGTGGGAGGGCTCCGGTTGCCTTCCTCGGGCAAGCAGTGGCGACAGGCGGTGCTGGCGGCCCTGGCCGTGGTGGGGGCGCTCCTCTATGCGACCGCCACCTCCACGAGGCTGCTCATCCTGGCCACCGCGGCGGTGGTGCTGGCAGGTCGAGCGGTGGGGGGGCGCATGGACGGCAGCCTGCGGCGTCTCCTGCAGTTCGGCTGGGTGCTCAGCTACCCGGCCATCCTCGTCCTCCTGGCCGGCTTCGGGGGGGCCGCCCCCGAGCTGTGGGGAGGTTTCCTGCTCACCGTGCTGCTCACCGTCAACGGTATCGCCCTTGCCTTTCCCCTCGGCATCCTGCTCGCCCTGGGTAGGGCCAGCTCGTTTCCGGCCATCAGGTGGCTGTCGGTCCTCTACATCGAGCTGATCCGGGGGGTGCCGCTGATCACCGTCCTGTTCACGGCCTTCCTGCTCTTCCCGCTTTTCGTTCCTACCGGCGTGCAGGTCTCCATATTCGTGCGCGCCCAGGTGGCCATCATCGCCTTCTCGGCCGCCTACGTGGCGGAGAACGTGCGCGGCGGGCTCCAGTCCATCCCCACCGGGCAGTTCGAGGCCGCCCGGGCGCTTGGGCTCTCCCCGCTGCGCACCACCGGCCTGGTGGTGCTTCCCCAGGCGCTGCGGGCGGTGATCCCGACCCTGGTGGGGCAGTTCATCAGCCTGTTCAAGGACACCTCGCTGGTGGTGATCGTGGGGCTGCTCGACCTGCTGACGGTGGCCCAGGTGGTGACCTCCCAGTCGGCCTTTCGGGGCCAGTCGCGCGAGACGCTCATCTTCGCCGCCCTGCTCTACTGGATCGTGGCCTTCTCGATGTCCCGCTGGAGCCAGCGGCTGGAGCGCCGGTTGGGCGTCGGAGAGCGCTGAGGGAGGTCTGGATGAACGAGGAAACGGCGGGTGACAAGCAGATGATCGTGGCCCGCGGCGTGGAGAAGTGGTTCGGGAGCTTCCAGGCGCTGCGGGGGGTCTCGATGGCGGTCGGCTCGGGGGAGGTGGTGGTGGTGTGCGGGCCTTCTGGCTCAGGCAAGTCCACCTTCATCCGCACCATCAACCGCTTGGAGAAGCACGACGCCGGCACCATCGTGGTGGACGGCATCGAGCTCACCGACGACCTGCGCAACATCCAGCGGATCCGCACCGAGATCGGGATGGTCTTCCAGTCGTTCAACCTCTTCCCTCACCTCACCGTGCGACAGAACATCAGCCTGGCGCCCCGCAACGTGCGCAAGTGGCCCAAGGAGAAGGCGTACCAGACGGCCGAGCGCCTGCTGGAGCGGGTGGGGATCCCAGAGCAGATCGACAAGTATCCCGGGCAGCTCTCCGGAGGCCAGCAGCAGCGGGTGGCCATCGCTCGCGCCCTGGCCATGGAGCCCAAGATCATGCTCTTCGACGAGCCCACCTCGGCCCTCGACCCGGAGATGATCAAGGAGGTGCTGGACGTCATGAGAGAGCTGGCCGGCACCGGCATGACGATGGTGGTGGTGACCCACGAAATGGGCTTCGCCCGGGAGGTGGCCGACCGCATCGCCTTCATGGACGAGGGGGTCATCGTGGAGGAGGCCGATCCCGAGAAGTTCTTCAGCAACCCCGACGAGGAGCGCACCAAGCTCTTCTTGAGCCAGATCCTCTAGTGCCTGCGGTATCGGGCCCGGGGAGGCTTTCTTGACCTAACGGCTCAGCCGATGATGGTCGGTCCCCAGGTATTGAGGATGATCAGCGCCAGCAAGGCCCCGGCCCAACCCGTGCGCTTCAGCACCTGCGACCCTCGACTGCCTGTACCGGTGGGCCGATCGCTGGGTGGAGGCGCCTAGAGCTCCTGCCAGCGGTCCTCGGTAGCCAGGTCGATGACCGTCCAGGCCATGGCGAGGGCGCCGTCGCGGATGGCCCGCTCCCCATCGCGGGTG
>JALYHC010000027.1 GCA_030776765.1 Actinomycetota bacterium
CGAGCTCGGCCGCCACTCGGGAAGAGAGCAAGGTCAGATCGTGCCCCCACGCCTCCAGGCCGGCCCCGTGCAGGAGTCCCTTCACCGCCAGTTGGGCGGCCTGTTCGCTCAGGAAGCAGGCCCACTCGTGCTGTCCTCCCTCGCCGGCCAGCCGCGCCGCCTCGAGCGCCCGGGCCGCCTGGTCGCGCCACCTCCGGAACTCTTCCTCATCCAGCGGAGCCTGCATGGAGGACAGCGTACGCCTACCCAAGCTCGGCGATGAGCCGCTGCAGGGCGGCCACCGATGCCTCCCCCGGCTGCCCGAGAGGCCGCCGCTCCAGCGCTGCCTGCAGGCTGCTTCGATGGCGGGCAAGTGCCGCCCGCACCCGGTCTCCCTCTGCCGAGGACGGCACCTCCTGCATCCATGCCTCGAGTGGCCGGGCCAGGGCCAGGCCGAAGGTACCCAAGAGGTCCACCCACCAGCGGCCCTGCTCGTCTCGCAGGCTGATGATCTCCCCCGAACCCAGGCGTTCCCGGAACACCAGCTGCACCCCGGCGAAGCGCCGACCATCCAAGGTGAAGGGTTCCGCCTTCCCCACCACCAACTCCCTCACCTGCTCGCCGGCAAAGCCGGGGAAGCTTTCGCTGAAAGACCTCCAGAAGTTCTGGCGGATGGCAGGGGGCACACCTTCGGCCAGCATCGTCGCCACTTCATCGGGCCCTCGACCCTCGACAGCGGCCAGCAGCGCCAGTTGGTCGTCGGGCACCACTCGTTCGGTCGACTGGTAGTCGCCGTCTCCCAGCTGCACGATCCAGTCCCGCACCGCCTGGGCGGGGCTGGCAGCGCCAAAAGCCGGGGGAGCCGTGGTAACGCCGGCGCTGCTGGGTGAGGCGAGCCGACCACAGCCGCTCACGAGAACGAGCACGAGCAGTAGGGAAACCAGGGACCGGGACACGCGGGGAGTGTAGGGGGAGCCCCCAAGCGCTCGGGTAGCCTGTGGCGGTGAGGTTCGGCCTCGAAGAGCTCCCCGAGGACGCCGCCTTCCGACTCCGTTTCCTCGAGTGGCTGCGCGGGAACCTGCCCGAGCGTTGGCTGCAGGCGGTGGCCGAGCGGGACCCAGCCGCCCTGGAGGAGGCGCGGCGGGACTGGGACTGGTTCGACTTCCTCGCTCGCCTGGGTGAGGCCGGCTACGCGGCGCCCAGCTGGCCCGAGCGTCATGGAGGGTTGGCAGCGGGAAGGAGCGCCGACCGGATCGTCGGCGAGGAGCTACACCGCATGCACCTGCCGCTGGTCTCCCCCAACGTCCTCGGCATCGGCATGGCCGGTCCCACGCTCATTGCGCACGGCAGCGAGGAGCAGCAGCAGCGTTACCTGCCCAAGATCCTCACCTGTGAGGAGATCTGGTGCCAGCTCTTCTCCGAACCCGGTGCCGGCAGCGACCTGGCCGGCCTGGCCACTCGGGCCCGGCCCGAGAAAGGAGGGTTCCGAATCTCCGGACAGAAGGTGTGGACCAGCCTGGCGCAGGTGGCGAAGTGGGGGATGCTGCTGGCCCGCAGCGACCCAGACCTGCCCAAGCACGCCGGGCTCACGTGGTTCATCCTCGACATGGAGAGCCCGGGCGTCGAGGTGAGGCCCTTGCGCCAGATGACCGGCGAGGCCGAGTTCAACGAGGTCTTCCTCGATGAGGCCCATGTGCCCGACCAGCGGGTGGTGGGAGGCGTCGGCAACGGGTGGGAGGTGGCCAAGACCACCTTGCTGAACGAGCGGGTGGCACTGTCGGGGCCCGTCTTCGGGGGCGGCGAGCCCCACCTCGACCTCCTGCAGGCCGCCGCCGGCGTGCCCGTCTCCGGCCCGCTGAGGCACGAGGTGAGCCGCCGCTATATCGAGGCGGAGGTGCGCGCGGCCACTTCCGCCCGCATGGCCGCCAAGCGCAGCGCCGGTGCCCAGGCGGGCCCGGAAGGCTCGATCGGCAAGATCTACAACGCCGAGCTCAACCAGAGGCTGACGGCCACCCGCATCCTCCTGTACGACGCCTACGCCATGCTGGGCGACGAGCGCTACCCGCAGGTGGCCGAAGCGGTGCGAAGCTTCCTTCGCGCCCGCGCCAACACCATCGAAGGGGGCACCTCGGAGATCTTGCGCAACCTGATCGGCGAGCGGGTGCTGGGCTTGCCCCGCGAGCCGCGGGTTGACCTGGACCTGCCCTGGAGGGACCTACCCAAGTAAGCCCTACGGGCGCACCAGGTAGATGGTGAGCCGGAGGCTCTCCCCCTCACCCCGGCCGATACCGATACCCAGCATCGTGTTGAGGAAGGCCAGCTCCTCCCAGGCGGTCTCGAACTCGATCAACTCCCGGGGCTCCGCCACGCCGCGCTCCGGCACGATGGACACGCCCGACCCCCGGTAGGCGACCACCTGGTCGCCCTCCCCGATCCGCCCGTGCAGGTCCAGCGACATGTTCCCGTCGCCCCGAAAGGTGGCGTAGTCGACCCCGCTCACCGGGCGCTCCCCCTCCCAATGCGGGCTGGTTGCCACACCCTGGAAGGGAAAGTCCAAGCGCAGCCCACGGGGCACCTTGCCCACCATGTCGATCGACAGGCGCAGGTCCAGAGAGCAGAACTCCTCCAACTGAGGCATGGCCCTTCCTTCCTCGACGACCGCCCGACGCTACCAGGCGGCCAGGCCCCCGCTACGCCCCGCCGAGCCGGCCGGTGCGGAGGAAATCGAGCCCGCGCTTCGGCTGCGAGAGCCGGGCCTTGCGCCACAGGTAGACGAGGTAGGCCAGCCCCAGGGCCTCCTGGAGGAGCACCACCGGGTTCCCTAAGACAGCAGCCAACGTCCAGTACGGCTGCTCGGTGCCGGGGAAGGACCATCCGAGAAACGGCCACCAGAACGTTTCCGGTTGCCCCCACATCCCGTCCAGCACCAGGTGGACCAGGGAGCCGATCGGCACCCCCAGCCAGGCCCTGCGGGCCGGCGTTCCTCGGCTGGTGAGAGCCATCACCATCGTCATCAGCACCAGCGAGAAGAGGAGGGTATGGCTGAAGATGCGGCCGCTTCTGAACCGATGCACGAAGAGGAGCGTCCCGATCGGTTTGTCGATCAGGTCGGGCAGCAGGCTCCCCAGGATCACAAACCGCAGATCCATGGCCGGATCGCGAAACACGTAGCGCACGACGGCCAGCGTGCCCCCCACGTGCCAGAAGACCATCAGCTCCAGCCTTCTGTACGGTCCAGGGCGGCGTTGGCCAGGGCGTCGGCCTCCGCGTTCTCCTCTCGGGGGACGTGCTCCACCTTCACCGTGGCGAAGCCCCTCAACCGCCGCACCGCTTCGTCGTGCAGCGCCCGCAGGCCGGGCGCCTTCACCTTGTACTGGCCCAGGAGCTGGCGCACCAACAGCTGGCTGTCGGCTCTCACCACTAGCTCTTGGGGGCGGAAGCGCTCCGCCAGCGCCAGACCATCGATGAGCGCCTGGTACTCGGCCACGTTGTTGGTGGCGGCCCCGATCGAGCGGCTCACCTCGCCGACGCACGTCCGGGCGCCGTCGACCTCCTCGTACAGGACCGCTCCTACCGCCGCCGGTCCCGGGTTGCCGCGGGCGGCGCCATCCGTGTAGAGGAGCAGCCTCCCCCTCACTGAGGGACCAGGATGCGCCGGCAGTGCAGGCACCGGGGGGGCCGGTCCCGCAGGACCTCCACCTGCTCGGCCGCCGACAGCTTCAGGTGGCATCCCCCGCAGATCCCCTCCGCCAAGCGTCCCACCGCCACGCCTTCCTTGGTCGCCCGCAGCTCTTCGTAGAGGCGCAAGAGGCCGGCATCGACCAGGCCGACGATGTCGACCTTGCGCTCCTCCTTTCGGCCGATCTCGGCGTCGATGCTGCGCCACTGCACCGAGATGGCCTCCCCCAGCCGCCCCTCTTCCTCACGGGAGGCGTCCAGCCGCCCGCGCAGCTCGGCCAGCTCGCCCTCGAGCTGCTGGCGGCGATCGAGCAGCTCCAGCACCCGGTCCTCCATCTCCGAGCTGCGGCGGCGCAGCATCTCCACCTCCTGCCGCAGGTGCTCGGTCTCCCGGGCGCTCAAGCCCCCGGCGAAAAGGCGCCGCTCCTCGACGTCCATCTTCTGCTCCAGCAGGTTGAGCTCACCCTCCCCCTTGTCGAGCTCCAGGCGCACCTGGCGCACCGCATCGTCCAGGGCTGCCGCCTGGGCGTCCAGAGCCTGGGAGTGCTGGTGCGCCCGGCGATAGTGCTCCAGCTCGGGCAGGGACTGGCGCCGCTGCAGGAGCCGATCGATCTCCAGGTCTACCGCCTGCAGGTCCAGCAGGTCGGTCAGGCTGTCGAGCCGCTCCATGAGTCAATCATCTCCAGGGGCTGGGATCGAGCTGGGTGAGGTCCACCGCCTCTTGCACCGCCTCCGCTACCGCAGCGTACAACCTCTGCACTCCCGGCCTTTCCGTGGCGGCATGGCCCGGGTCGATCACCGCCAGCCCCCGGTCGAGGGCTTCCCGGGCCCGGTGGTGCGAGACGTCCCCGGTGACGAGCAGGTCCGCCCCCAGCCCGGCCGCCTCTTCGACGAACTCAGAGCCGGCGCCTGGTAGCACCGCCACCCAAACCAGCTCCCGGGAGAGTTCCCCCGACACCCGCAACCCGCGGTCTCCCAGGCGCTCCCCCACCACCTTGGCCATCGTGCCCAGAGTGGTGCCCGAGGGGGGCCTCCCGATCCTCCCCAGCATGCCGGAATCGCCCCGGCGCTCGTAGACGTCGTAGGCGGGCTCCTCGTAGGGATGGGCAGCCACCAGGGCCTCCACCACCGCCGCCTCCCGCCCCCGCGGTGCCACCATTTCCAACCGGACCTCCGGCTCGCGATTGAGGGCCTCCAGCTCGCCCACCGCCGGTTGCGCCCCTTCGGCGGCGAAGAAGGTGCCGGTCCCTTCCGTGCGAAACGAGCAGTGCGTGTAGTTGCCGATGGCTCCGGCACCGGCCGCCCCCATGAGCTCGGCCACCCGATCGAGAGCCTCAGCCGGGACGAAGGTCACCACCTTCACCGAATCTGGCCCAGTCACCGGTGCAAAACCAACCACGTCGCCGAGCAGCACCGTGTCGGCCAGGGCGTCGGCCGCCCCGCCCCGCACCACGTCGAAGTTGGTGTGAGTGACGGCCAGGCTCACCCCCGCTCGCAGCAGCCGCAGGGCCCGGCCGCTCGGCGAGCTGCCGGCCACCAGGCGCGTGGTGGGACGAAACAGCAGCGGGTGGTACGAGATGAGCAGGTCGGGAGGCTGGGACTCCACCGCCTCCACCACCAGCTCGGTCACCTCATGGCACACCGCCACCCGAGCCACCGGTGCGGCGGGGTCTCCCAGCTGGAGGCCCACCGGATCCCAACCAGCCGCCTTGCTCCAAGGAGCCATCCGGCCCAGCGCGGTGAGCAGGTCGCCGATGGAGGGCCGCGCGGTCATCGGCGAGAATGGTACCCGGCCGCTCGTGCTGGCTCCTTGGCAGGTTTGCTCAGCCCGCGCTTTGGCAGGCCCGGCGGCAGCCCGCTCGGCGAGCGGTCGCCCCCCGTCTGAGGAGGACCCCCTCCTACAATCCTGTTCCAGACATGACGGCCGCAGCATGACGGACGCGAGGGCACGGCCGGCCCGGGATCCCGACCGGGCGGGAGTAGATGCGCTCTGGGACCGCTACCGGTCCGCCGGCGATCCCGAGGCCCGCGAAGCACTCATCCTCTTCTACTCCCCGGTGGTGAAGTACGTGGTCGGTCGGGTGGGGGCCGGGCTGCCCCGCCACGTGGACCGCGAGGACCTGGTCTCACACGGGATCTTCGGGCTGATCGACGCCATCGAGCGCTTCGACCCCAGTCGCGGCTTTCGATTCGAGACCTTCGCCGTGCCCCGCGTGAGGGGTGCCATCCTCGACGAGCTGCGTTCGCTCGACTGGCTCCCCCGTACCGTTCGGGATCAGGCCAAGGCGGTCGAGCGGGCCATCGGCGAGCTGAGCCAGGAGCTGGGCCGGGCACCGAGCGACACCGAGCTGGCCGAGCACCTGGGGATATCGACCGAGCGGCTGGGGCAGGTCATGGTCGACTCCACCGCCATGGGCTTCGCCTCGCTCGACGCGGTGGTTCCTTCCAGCGAGGACCGCAGCCTCACCTTGGCCGACGTGGTGCAGGACCCTCATGCGGTCGACCTGGACGCCCGACTCCAGCTTCGGGAGGCCCTGGAGGCCCTTCCGGAGCGCGAGCGCCTCATCGTCTCCCTGTACTACTACGAGGGACTGAAGCTGGCCGAGATCGGCGAGGTGCTGGGGCTGAGCGAATCGCGGATCTGCCAGCTGCACGGACGGGCGATGAAGACCCTCCACCAGCACCTGGGCGACGCCGGCTGACAGGAACGCGGGTCGGCTCCCGCTGGATTATCGGCAGCCCCGGCGCCATTGGTGTGCAGGTGCAGGCCGAGATAGACCAGCTGCTCGCCCAGGAGCGAGAGCCGCCCACCCGACCAAGGAGTGACAGAGGAGGCGGCCGCGGTTCGTCCTTCGGCCCTCCACGCCGTCGCTACAGGCCGTAGGCCTCCAGCAGGCGGAGCCAAACCTCGCTGACGGTGGGGAACTGCGGCACCGCGTGCCAGAGCCGCTCGAGGGTCACCTCGCCGACGATGGCCACCGTGGCGGCGTGCAACAGCTCCCCCACCACGATCGGCCCGGTGAAGGTGGCCCCCACGACCACCCGACGGTCCTCGTCGATGATCAGCTGGCTGGTGCCGGACATCCCCTCTCCGAGCAGCGACGTCCCGGCCACCCCGCCGGTGGGGTGGGAAACGGTGCGCACCGGCAAGCCCTGGTCCCGGGCTTGGCGCTCGGTGAGGCCCACCGCCGCCAGACGGGGGTCGGTGAAGACCACCCTCGGCACCGCCCGGTGGTCCGCCCAGGCCACCACTTCCTTGCCGGCAATGTGGTCGCCGGCCATCCTCGCCTGGTACTTGCCCATGTGGGTGAGCAAAGTGCGCCCGTTGACGTCCCCCACCGCATAGAGCCAGCCCCCGGCGACGCCCTTGACTCGCAGCTGGTCGTCCACCTCCAGATAGTCCCTGGGCTCCAGCCCCACCGTCTCCAGGCCGACGTCCTCGGTGACCGGCCGGCGACCCACCGCCACCAGCAGCTCGTCCCCCACCAGCTGGCTGCCGTCGTCGAGGGTGGCGACCACCGACCCATCCTCCTCCCGGCCCACCTTCACCATCGCCTTGCCCGTCAAGACCTCGATCCCATCTGCCTGAAAGGCGCGCCCCAGCTCCTCGCCCACAAACGGCTCCTCCTCGGCCAGCAGGCGGTCCTCCATCTCTACCAGGCTCACCTGCTGCGAACCCAGCCAGCGCCACGCCTGAGCCATCTCCACCCCCACCGCCCCACCCCCCAGCACCAGCAAGCGCCCGGGCACCCGTTGGGTAGCGGTCAGCTCCCGGCTGGTCCACGCACCCACGTCCTCCATGCCGTCGATGGGAGGCACCGCCGCAACGGTACCGGTGGCCACCACCACCGCACGGCGGGCCTGGTAGGCCGTCACCTGGCCGTCGCCGTCGATGACCGTTACCTGCCGCTCCCCACTCAGGCGACCGTGGCCCCGAAGCAGGGTGACATTGTTCTCCTCCAGCCACTGCACCTGCCAGCGGTCGTCCCAGCGGGAGCTCATCTCGTCCCGCCAGGAGAGGGCCGCCTCCACATCGATCCCGCCGGTTACCGCCCGACGGGTACCTGGCACCCTCTCGGCAAGGCGCAACACCTCCCCCGGTCGCAGCAGCGCCTTGCTGGGCATGCAGGCCCAGTAGCTGCAATCGCCGCCCACCAGCTCCTGCTCGACGATGGCCACCGCCAGGCCGTGACCCGCCGCCCGGCCGGCGGCGTTCTCCCCCGCCGCCCCAGCTCCGATCACGATCACATCGAACTCTCGAGGCACCGCTCCCTCCCTTCTCGGCGAAGCTACCCCCCGCTTCCGCCACCTGGCACCGGTATGGGCCTGCCGGAGGATTCATCGTGCGGTCCGTCTGAAGAGGTCCCAGGAGCGCCTGGCCTCCGCCCAGCGACTGCTGTCCGGGAGGAAGCGGGGCTCGGGGCGCCGGCGCCGGGCCGCCGAGCGGGTGGGGGCCCTGCACCGCAAGGTGGCCCGCCAGCGCCGGGACCACCACCACCAGCTCTCCCGGCGCCTGGTCAACGAGCACCACCTGATCGTCCACGAGCAGCTCCAGGTACCCAACATGACCAGACGACCGAAGCCGAAGAAAGACCGTGACGGTGGGTACCTGCCCAACGGCGCCCGGGCCAAGGCGGGACTCAACCGGGAGATCTCTGGCGCGGGGTGGGGGCAACTGCTTGCCATGGTGGCCTACAAAGCGGAAGAGGCTGGTAGGTGCCTGGTGGCAGTGGACCCTCGCTTCTCCTCGCAGGCGTGCCACAGATGTGGGCACGTCTCGGAGAGAAACCGCCAGGGTGCCGTGTTCCGTTGCGTGGCCTGCGGGCACTCAGACCACGCTGATGTCAACGCGGCACGCAACATCTTGAGGGCCGGGCTGGCCCAGCACCTTGAGTGCGAAGCCACAGAACCCGCCTAGCGCGGCCAATTCTGGGGCGAGTCCTACACTTCGGTCCCCATGCCCTCGAGAGGACCGGTCCCGCTGTTGGCGCTCCTGCTGGCGGTGGTCCTGGCCCCGGTGGCGCAGGCCGCCCAGCTCCCACCCGGCGGCACCTTCGCCGACGACGACGGCAACATCCACGAGGGCTTCATCGAGGCGATCGCCGCCGAGGGGATCACCCAGGGCTGCGCCACCGGCACTCCTCGCTACTGCCCCGAGCGGCCGGTCACCCGGGCCGAGATGGCCGCCTTCCTGGTGCGCGCCCTGGGCGAGGACGGCAACCTGCCCCCCTACCGCGGCTACTTCGCGGATGTGCCGGCCGGCCAGTGGTACACCGGCTACGTGGAGCGGCTCTACGAGCTGGAGGTCACCGAGGGCTGCGCTACCCAGCCGCTGCGCTACTGCCCGGGCGAGCCGGTGAAGCGCGACCAGATGGCCTCCTTCATCGGCCGGGCTTGGCAGCTCCAGCCGATGATGCCCCCTCCCCGGCCGCCGGTGGTGCTGCAGGAGGTAGTCGGTGGTCTGGCCAGCCCCACGCTGGTCACCGCTCCCCCGGGTGACCCCCGCCTTTTCATCGTGGAGAGGGCGGGACTCATCCGGGTGCTGGACGGAGGCCGCCTGGGGACCTTCCTCGACATCTCGGACCGGGTGGGGAGCTCGGGTAGCGAGCAGGGACTCCTGGGACTGGCCTTCCACCGCGACTACCTCGCCAACGGCCTCTTCTACGTGAACTACACCAACACCAGCGGGGACACGGTGGTGGAGGAGTATCGGGTCTCGGGCGACCCCAACCGGGCCGACCGCGCCGCTCGCCTGCTCCTTTTGGTAGACCAGCCCTTCGCCAACCACAACGGCGGCAACATCGCCTTCGGCCCGGATGGGTTGCTCTATGTGGGCATGGGGGACGGGGGCGGGGCGGGGGACCCCTTTGGCAACGCCCAGGACCCGTCCTCTCGTCTGGGGAAGCTGCTGCGGGTGAACGTGGGGAACGGGGTGCAGGACGTGTGGGCCTCGGGCCTGCGCAATCCCTGGAGGTTCTCGTTCGACCCCCCCACCGGGCGCCTCTACATCGCCGACGTCGGGCAGGGAAGCTGGGAGGAGGTCAACGTGGTGGATGCCTCGGTGGCCGGGCTCGACTACGGCTGGGACCTGTGCGAGGGGGCCCACGACTACCCGGGCACCGCTTCTCCTTGCGCGGCCTCGGGCACGGTGCTGCCGGTCCTCGAGTACTCGCACGCCGAGTGCGGGCCCTGCTCGGTGATCGGCGGCTTCGTCTACCGAGGCTCGGCCCTCCCCCACCTGCAGGGAACCTACTTCTACGCCGACCTGAGCGGGTGGGTGCGGAGCTTCCGCTTCGAAGGCGGCGCGGTCACCGACCGGAGGGACTGGCGGGACAGCTTCGGGTCGATCGGGTTCATCCAGTCCTTCGGGCTGGACGGGTCGGGTGAGCTGTACGTGGCGACCGCCGGCGGCACCATCTACCGCTTGGCCTACGGCAGCTGATCCTCTCCCTCCTTTCGGGAGGCAGCGGGTGTTGGCTCGAGGTCCAGCGCCAGCGAGTTGATGCAGTAGCGCTGCCCGGTGGGGTCGGGGCCGTCATCGAAGACGTGGCCCAGGTGGGACCCACAGCGCCGGCAGACCACTTCGGTGCGTACCATGCCGTGGCTGTGGTCAGGGCGGAGCTCGACGCTCGCCGCCACCGCCGGCTCGGTGAAGCTGGGCCAGCCGGTGCCCGAGTCGAACTTGGCGTCCGAGCTGAACAGCTCATTGCGGCAGGCGGCGCATCGGTACACGCCGTCTTGCTTGCTGTGCACGAACCGCCCGCTGAAGGGCGGCTCGGTCCCCCCGCGTCGCAGCACCTCGTACTGCTGGGGGGTGAGCTGTTCCCGCCACTCCTGCTCGCTCTTGGACACTTCGGTTGCCATATGGGGCCTCCTCTTCCACGATGAGCACCCATTATGTTTGCATTGGCGGGAAACCGAGCAGGTTGCAAACGGCCGACAGGCAGCTGACGTGCACCGGGAGCTGAGCGGGTGATGGGCGCCGTCTCCGTCGGCACCAGTGGCTGGTCCTATCAGCACTGGGACGGGGAGTTCTACCCCAAGGGTCTTCCCAAGTCCCGCTGGTTCGACCACTACTCGACCTGGTTCCCCACCGTGGAGATCAACTACAGCTTCTACCGGCTGCCCTCCCCCTCCACCATCGAAAGATGGCGAGAGCAGGCCCGGGAGCAGTTCCGCTACGCGGTGAAGGGCAGCCGCCTGATCACCCACTACCGGCGGCTGTCGAACTGCTCCGACCAGCTGTCCACCTATCTGGAGCGGACCAGCGGCCTGGGGCACACCCTGGGCCCCATCCTGTGGCAGCTTCCCCCCGACCTGGAGCGGGACCTCGAGCTGCTGGACGGCTTCCTCTCCATGCTGCCCGGTGGATTGCGCCATGCGGTGGAGTTTCGCCACCCCTCTTGGCTGGTGGACGAGGCCTTCGACCTACTCCACAAGCGAGGGGCGGCGGCGGTCTCGGTCAGCTCGCTGCGCATGCCCAGGGACTTCACCGTCACCGCCGATTTCGTCTACGCCCGCCTCCACGGACTCGAGGGGGCCTACCAGCACGACTACTCGGCCGCCGAGCTGGAACCCTGGGTGCAGTTCCTCTCCGCGGCCGCCGGGCGAGGGGAGCAGGCTTTCGCCTACTTCAACAACGACGGGAAG
>JALYHC010000028.1 GCA_030776765.1 Actinomycetota bacterium
AGGGAGATGAGCTACCCCCTCCCCGGGCCCTCCCCCGCAAGCTGGGAGGGAGAGGAGCTTCCCCAGAGGCAGCCCCCTCGATCAGGCCCAGCAGGGCCTGCACCCGCTGTCCCCACGAGTTCTCCTCGATGAACCTCTCCACGGCCTCGCCGTCCACCTCCAGCTCCCGCGCCCGGTCGATGTGGGCGATGAACTGCTCCTCGTCGTCGGCCAGCAGCAGGTAGGGGACCCCCTCCAGGCCGCGAATGCGCGGCGCCACTACCGGCTTTCGCATCGCCAGGTACTCGTACACCTTGAGGGGGTTGGTGGCATCGGTGAGCCTGCTCACCACCCAGGGGATGATGGCCACGTCGGAGTGGGTGAGATAGGCGGGCAGCTCGCGCTGTGGCTTCAATCCCAGGAAGCGCAGGTTGGGCGGCGGATCGGAGAGCTGGCCTCGATAGTCCCCGATCACCACCACGCTCGCCTCCGGGTAGGCCATGGCCACCTTGCGCAGCAGGTGCCAGTCGAACCACTCGCCCCACAGCGCCCCCACATAGCAGATGACGAAGTCGCCGCTGCCCAGGTCGGCCGGGCGCGGGTAGCCGTCCGGGTGGAAGATGCCGGTGTTGACCGCATTGGGGACCAGGGCCGCACCCCTGCCGCTCAACGTCTCCAGACGCTCCCGCAGCGGGGGAGCGGTGGCCACCAGCACCTGGCTGGCCGAGATGAGCCGGCCCTCCGTCTCCGGTGAGTACCAGTACCCTCCCAAGGAGGTGGTCCAGTCGTCGATGCAGTCGTAGACGACCGTGCCCCCCACCGCCCGCATCTCCTCCGCCAGGTCGACGAACTCGGGGAGGGGGAACTCCACGATCGCCGTGCGGGGCTTGTCGAGCACCACCGGGTATCGCCGCAGGAAGGCCTCCAGGTCGAAGGTGTGTAGCGAATAGGTGAGCAGCAGGGGATGGCCCATCTTGATGTCCAGGTGCACGGTCTCGTAGCTGGGGAACTTGTTGACGAACACCACCAGGTGGTTCTGCTCGAGGAATGCCAGGGCCAGCTGGGCGGCGCGCTGGCCTCCGCCGCTGTCGGTGATCGGCACGCCGGAGAGGATGAAGACCGTCCCGCGCATGTCCCGCATGCGCCGGGACAAAGCCTGGGGCCGACCCAGCACGCCGCGAGCGAAGCCCACCACCCGAGCCGCCCTCATCAATGGATAAGACAGCGCCCACAGCAGCAGCGCCGCTCGACCTGCACCGCCCTGGGCCTCGGGCCGTCTCCCCAGCCGGGACCACCGGCCGCCCATGAAGGCCAGACCGGCCACCGCGATGCCGAGGGGGATGACCAGCCATCCGCGGTGCACCACCACACCGGCCACCATCGACGCGAGCAGCGCCGCCAGCAGCAGGCCATCGCGCAGCAGGCGCTTGAAGAGGTGCCAGTAGCGACCGGAGAAGAGCCCTGCCTCTCCGTCCCCCCGAGACCAGGAGGAGCCCTTGGCCAGGCCCTCGCCAAGCGTCTCCGGTCCTTGCCAGACGACCCGCGCTTGGGGAACGAAGGCCCAGCTCGGGCAACGCGCGCGAAGCTCCAAGGCGAAGTAGGTGTCCTCGCCGGTGAGGCTGAGCCACTCCGGGTAGCCGCCCACCAGCTCCCACGCCGCCTTGGTGAAAGCAAGTGAGCGCGAGGAGGGCAGCAAGCCGGCGGGGTCCACGTCGGCCAGGGCGGGAACCAGGTTCATCGCCATGGCCCTCCCCCAGATGGTTTCCGCCTGCGCCTCATACCAGCCCACCGCCACCTGCACCTGGGGATCGACCTCGAAGGGGCCCACCAGGTTGGCCAGCCAGGTGTCGTCCAGATGGCAGCCGCTGTCGGTGACCGCGATCACCGGGTTCTCGGCGGCCGAGATTGCCAGGTTCCTTCCCTGGGCGATGTTCACGGGACCGGCGGCAATCACCTCTACCGGGAAGGGCGCCTCCTCCGCGTATCGCTGCAGGATCTCCAGCGTCCCGTCGGTCGAGCCCCCGTCGACGATCACCACTTCGTCGGGCAGCCTGGTTTGGCGTAACAGGGACCCCAGCCACTCCCCCATCGAATCGGCTCCGTTACGCACCGTTGCCACCACCGAGACGTGCACCCGCTCCCGATAGGCACGCCCCCCCATCTCTACGCTGAGCGGATAGGTGGGGAGCGGCTGGTCTGCGGTGTGATAGATCCTTGCCTCGCTCCGACCCTCCTCGCCGTAGACCGGCCGGCGCAGGTCCTTGTAGAGCAGGCGCCACTGGGCAGGGACCACCTTGGGAAGCGACTGCTTGGCGAAGCGCAGGGCCCGCTTGGCGCCCTGCTTGGCCAGCCACACGGGGCCCATCAGGCCGACTGCCCGCGCCACTCCCAGCTGACGCTGCAGGTCGTGGATATAGGCCTCCTTCTCCCAGTAGTACTGCAAGAAGCGCCGCTCGCTCTGCTCCCACCGGGCCCGGTACTCGAGCAGCTCATCCGACAACGTCTTGCGGTCCACCAAGCGCGCGGAAAGCCTCCCCTCCGGCGTCTCGGTTCCTGCACCTGTAACGGCCAACTCCGCCAGGCCCTCGAAGTGGCCTTGCGCCTGGGCCGCCAGGCCGGGCACCACCTCGCCGAGCTGCTCGGTGATCTTGGGCGCCTCCTCGAGCAGCTCCACCAGCGCCTCCCCCAAGCGACCCACCTCCTCCATCTGCAGGATGTGGTGGTCCTGCCCGGCCAGCCGCATTGCCTCTCCCACCTTGGGGTCGTAGGCCAGGGCCAGCACCGGCACCCGGGAGGCCAGGCCGAAGATGGCCCCGTGCAGGCGCATGGCCAGCACCCCGTCGCAGCCGGCCAGGATGTCCATGACGTCGGCGGGGGGGCGCTCGTCGAGCACATGACAGCGGTCGCGCCGGGAGATGGCGGAGGCGACGATCCTCGCCTGCGCCGAGTCGCTGATCCGATCGGCCTCCTGGAAGGGGACGAAGAGGAGGCGGGCATTGGTGGTGGAGAGGAAGGCAGCCAGCCCCTCGGCCAGCCTTCCCGCCCAATCGGCCTCCGCCTCGCCCCATGGGCGCAGGCACACCGCCACGAGAGGCTCCCCTGCCTCCTCGAGGTCGAGGCGTTGGAGGAGGTGCCGGCGGGCCTCCTCGCGCACCGGCACCGGGAAGGCGAAGGCGGGGTCGGGAGCGACGGTGGTGACCTTCTCCCCACAGCCGAGACGTTGGAGCAGCTCCCGAGAGCCATCGTCGCGCACGGTGATGCGGTCGGCCAACCCTGCCACGAAGCTCACCAGGCGTGCCCCCTCCCGGCTCACGATCGGCCCCACGCCGTGGCCCATCAGCACCAGCGGCTTCCCGTACAGCTCGGCCAGCAGGGCGACCTGGGCGTAGCGGCCCACCCCCGGTGCCGGGAAGGAGAGCAGCTCGGCGTTGTCCCGATGCCAGTAGTCCTGGAAGAGGCCTCCCCCTCCAGAGATGACCAGGGATGCCTGGCGAACGCAGGCGGCCACCTCCGGCAGGCTGTCGTCGGCTACCGCCTCCACCCCGTGCAGCTTCTCCGTCCAGGCGGGGTCCCCGGAGATGACCATCGGCTCCACCTCCGGGATGCGGCGGCGCAGCTCCCGCAGCGTGACGGCCAGGATCGCCTCGTCGCCCACGTTGTGGTAGCCGAGGTAGCCGTGGATGGCGATCCTGATCGGCACGGGCATCAGGGAGTCCCCGCCCGATCTTCCATCATGAGCCAGGCGGGCAGTGGGCCCTCCTCCTCGGGTGGCTGACGGAGGATGGGCGCCTCCGGTTGGGGCAGGTCGAGGTGCAAGGCCCAGCCGGCCAACGGGAAGGCGCCCCGGTAGCGGCCCAGCTCCACGGGATCTCCCTCCGCCTCCACCTCCACCTGCAGGAGGCCCTCGTGCGGGGAGCCGGGGTCGAGCAGTGCCCAGCGCCTCCAGAGCACCGACCCCTGGGAGCGGCCGGTGGCCCCGGCAGCCGACTCCACTCCCTCCAGCGTCTCGGCCAACCGGCCCAAGGCGTTAGGCGCGGCCCGGTGGACACCGTCCCAGTCGATGAGGAACTTTCCCCGGGCGGCGTGGACCGCCTCACGCAACCCCTCCTCCGCCGGCCGCAGGGGCCACCCTCGCTCGGCGCACAAGCCCTCCAGCCCCGCCTGACCGTCCCGCCGGGCCACTACCTCCAGATCGTCGAAGTGCTGGGCCCCCAAGGAGGCCAGATCCGAGCTCGGGGACACCACTACCGATACCCACGGGTACCACTGCGACTTGAGCGTCTGGAGGCGCGATGGCGAATAGAGCCGCGGGTGGCGCTGCGGCATGGCCCGGCGGGCCTGCTCGAAGCGGGACTCCGTCTCCACGCTCATCGACAGCCCGTGCTTGCGGTACAGAAACAGGGGGCGCCGCACCTCGGCCTGCTCCCAGCCGGCCTCCAGGAAGCGCAGCCACAGGTCCCAGTCCTCATTGCCCTCCCGCATGTCCTCGGCATAGCCGCCCACAGACTCCCAGGCCCGGCGGCGCATCACCACGCAGCCGGTGATCGAGTTGGAGAGCAGCAGCTGGTAGGGGTTGTAGGGCCGGCCCACCCAGATCGCCTCCTGGTCGCCGAACAGCCTGGCCCAGCAGTGGGCGAAGGCGGCCTCGGGATCGGCCTGCAGGGCGGCCAGGAGTTCTTCCAGGAAGGTGGGAGCCAGCTGGTCGTCTGCGTCGAGTGGGACCAGGTATTCGCCGCGTGCGTGGCGCATGCCGGCGTTGCGGGCACCGGGCAGGCCGCGGTTGGCTTGCCGAAGGAGGCGCGTGCGGGGGAGGTCGAGCCCGTCGAGCACAGCCACCGTCTCGGCATCGTCGGAGCCGTCGTCCACCACCAATACCTCGAACGAGTCGAAGGTCTGCTCGAAGACGCTCATCAAGGCCTCGTCCAGGAAGGGCCCCTGGTTGTAACAGGGGATCACCACGCTCACCAGGGGCGCCTCGATCTCGGGGAACTCGCCGGCACGCACTCGTCGGCGGAAGGATTCCCGCCGATCCTCCGCCTGGCGCCGGGCCGCCTCCTCGGGCCAGCTGGCCAGGCGACGGAAACGATCCTTGACGTCCTTCGGCAGGGCCCGCACCGCCAGCCGGGCGACCGGAGAGGGAAGCATGCGCAGGCCCAGCCTGGCCACCCGGGCTAGGGGGGAGGGAGAGGGGGCCCTTCGCACCTCCGTCTCCAGGCGCTTGAGCGCGGCAGTGGCCATGCCGGCCTGGGTGCGGGGATGGTGTACCTGAGGAGGAGCGGCCCGATAGACAGCCAGCGGATCGCCGTGGGGTGGAGGCGGGGGGG
>JALYHC010000029.1 GCA_030776765.1 Actinomycetota bacterium
GAGCGCACCAAGCCGCACCTCAACATCGGCACCATCGGGCACATCGACCACGGCAAGACCACCTTGACGGCCGCCATCACCCGGGTGCTGCACGACCGCAACCCCAACGTGCAGTTCACCCCCTTCGACAAGATCGACAACGCCCCCGAGGAAAGGGAGCGGGGCATCACCATCGCCATCTCCCACGTGGAGTACGAGACCGAGGCTCGCCACTACGCCCACGTCGACTGCCCCGGCCACGCCGACTACATCAAGAACATGATCACCGGGGCCGCCCAGATGGACGGCTCCATCCTGGTGGTGTCGGCCGCCGACGGCCCCATGCCCCAGACCCGCGAGCACGTGCTTTTGGCCCGCCAGGTGGGGGTGCCGTCCATCGTGGTCTTCTTGAACAAGGTGGACATGGTGGACGACCCCGAGCTCTTGGACCTGGTGGAGCTCGAGGTGCGAGACCTGCTCTCCGAGTACGAGTTCCCCGGCGACGACCTGCCGGTGGTGCGGGGCTCGGCGCTTCGGGCCCTGGAAGGCGACCCGGCCGCCGAGGAGCAGGTGGTGGAGCTCATGGAGGCCTGCGACGCCTACATCCCCGAGCCCGCCCGAGAGGTGGACAAGCCCTTCTTGATGTCCATCGAGGACGTCTTTTCCATCACCGGGCGGGGCACGGTGGTGACCGGGCGGGTGGAGCGGGGCACCCTGTCGCTCAACCAGGACGTGGAGGTGGTGGGCCTGCGCCCCACCCAAAAGACGGTGGCCACCGGCATCGAGATGTTCCGAAAGCTGTTGGACTCCGCCCAGGCGGGCGACAACGTGGGGGTGCTTTTGCGGGGCATCGGCAAGGCCGACGTGGAGCGGGGCCAGGTGCTCTCCCGCCCCGGCACCATCACCCCTCACACCGACTTCGAGGCCCAGGTGTACGTGCTCACCAAAGAAGAGGGCGGGCGCCACAACCCCTTCTTCGGCGGCTACCGGCCCCAGTTCTACTTCCGCACCACCGACGTCACCGGCCAGGTCACCCTGCCGGAGGGGGTGGAGATGGTGATGCCGGGCGACAACACCGAGATGACTGTCGAGCTGATCGCCCCCATCGCCATGGAAGAGGGCCTGCGCTTCGCCATCCGCGAGGGGGGCCGCACCGTGGGGGCCGGGCGGGTGACCAAGATCGTGAAGTAGGGGCCGCAGAGCACTGCGCCCGGCAGTGCGGGGCCCGGAGGAAGAGATGGCAGCCGACCAAAAGATCAGGATCAGGCTCAAGGCCTACGACCACGAGGTGGTCGACGAGTCGGCGCGCAAGATCGCCGAGACGGTGGTGCGCACCCAGGCCAAGATCAGGGGCCCGGTTCCGCTGCCCACCGAGACCCATCGCTTCGTGGTGATCCGCTCACCGCACAAGGACAAGGACTCCCGAGAGCACTTCGAGATGCGCATCCACAAGCGGCTGATCGACATCCTGGACCCCAGTCCCAAGACGGTGGACTCTCTGATGCGCCTCGACCTGCCCGCCGGTGTCGAAGTGGAGATCAAGCTGTGACGTCCACACTGGAACCTGTCCTCGGCGAACATGAGGTTCGGTCGTGAAGGCCATCCTTGGGGAGAAGCTCGGCATGACGCAGGTCTTCAACGACCAGTCGCGGGCCATCCCGGTGACGGTCATCAAGGCAGGGCCATGCCGGGTGGTGCAGGTGAAGCGCCCGGAAAGCGACGGCTACGGGGCCATCCAGATCGGCTTCAAGCAGGTGGCCCCTCGCAAGGTCACCAAGCCGATGGCCGGTCACTTCGCCAAGGCGGGGGTGGGCCCCGCTCGGCACCTGGTGGAGATCCGCGTGGACGACCCCGACCAGTACCAGGTCGGCCAGGAGATCACCGTCGGCGACATCCTGGAGAAGGGGAAGAGGGCCGATGTGGCGGGGGTGACCAAGGGGAAGGGCTTCGCCGGGGTGATCAAGCGGCACAACTTCTCGGGGCAGGGGGCCAGCCACGGCGTGCACAAGGTGCACCGGGCCCCGGGCTCGATCGGCGCCTGTGCCACTCCTTCCCGGGTGTTTCGGGGAACACGGATGCCGGGGCGAATGGGAAGCGAGAAGCGCACGGTGCTCAATCTGGAGGTGGTCGACGTGGACGGCGAGCGCGGCCTGCTGCTGCTGGGTGGGGCGGTGCCCGGGCCCACCGGCGGGGTGGTGCTGGTGCGAGAGGCGGTGAAGGGCCGTGGCTGACGGCGGGCAGGCTCCTCTCTTCGGTCCGGACGGCACCGAGCAGGGAAGCGTGTCGCTCGACCCCCGGGTGTTCGGCATCGAGCCCAACATCCCGGTGATGCACCAGGTCGTCACCGCACAACTCGCTGGGGCCCGATCGGGAGCCGCCAGCACCAAGACCCGCAGCGAGGTGCGCGGCGGAGGACGCAAGCCCTGGCGCCAGAAGATGACCGGCCGGGCGAGGCACGGTTCAATCCGCTCGCCGATCTGGACGGGAGGCGGCGTGGTGTTCGGGCCACACCCCCGGGACTTCAGCCAGCGCACTCCCAAGAAAATGAAGCGCCTCGCCCTGCGAAGCGCCCTCTCCGCACGGGCCTCCGAGGGAGAGGTGAGAGTGTTGGAGCGGTTCGATTGGTCGGCTCCCAGGACCAAGGCCGCCCAGGCGCTGCTCGGGTCGATGGGGGCCACCGGCAAGGTCCTGGTGGTGGTGGGCTCGGGGGACGACATCGCCCTCCGCTCGTTTCGCAACCTGCCTCGGGTGTTGGTCGCCCGCGTCGACCAGCTCAATACCTACGACGTCCTGTGGGCCGACACGGTGATCTTCACGCAAGACACGCTGGCTGCTGCGGGCGGTGCGGGTGGGTACGAGGTCTCCGAGCGCGACTTCGTCAAGGAGGACGGAGGCCGGGAGGAGGGAGGTGGTGGGGAATGAAGGATCCCCGCGACATCATCCTCGCACCGGTGGTCTCCGAGAAGTCCTACGACCAGATCGAGCAGATCAACACCTACACGTTCGTCGTCGATCGCCGGGCGGCCAAGACCGAGATCAAGGAGGCTGTGCAGGCGATCTTCGACGTCAAAGTGGCCTCGGTGAACACCATGAACCGGACCGGTAAGGAGAAGCGGACGGGCTGGATCAAGGGGCGCCGTTCCGATACCAAGCGAGCCCTCGTCAAGCTGGCGCCGGGCCACTCGATCGACATCTTCGGGGTGTAGCTGATGGTCGTGAAGAAGAGAAAGCCAACCTCCGCCGGGCGGCGCTTTGCCACCGTGACCGACTTCTCGGAGATCACCAAGAAGGAGCCCGAGAAGAGCCTGCTGGCGCCACGCTCGGGCTCCGGTGGCCGCAACGTCCACGGCAGGATCACCTCTCGTCATCGAGGCGGAGGCCATAAGCGGCGCTATCGGATGATCGACTTCCGCCGGGACAAGGACGGCATCCCCGCCAAGGTGGCGGCCATCGAGTACGACCCCAACCGCAACGCCCACATCGCCCTGCTGCACTACGCCGACGGCGAGAAGCGTTACATCGTCGCCCCCTCGAGGGTGAAGGTGGGGGACGTGCTGGAGTCGGGCGCCCGGGCCGAGATCCGCACCGGCAACGCCTTGCCGCTGCGCAACATCCCGGCCGGAACAGTGGTGCACGCCATCGAGCTGCGACCCGGGGGCGGGGCCAAGCTGGCCCGGGCGGCGGGAACCGGCATTCAGCTGGTGGCCAAGGAGGGTGACATGGCCCTGCTGAGGCTCCCCTCCGGGGAGCTGCGGACGGTGCCGCTTGACTGCCGGGCCACCGTCGGACAGGTGGGCAACCCCGAGGCTGAGCTGGTCAAGCTGGGCAAGGCGGGCCGCAAGCGCTGGCAAGGAGTGCGACCCCAGACCCGGGGAGTGGCCATGAACCCGGTCGACCATCCGCTGGGCGGTGGGGAAGGCAAGAGCTCGGGCGGGCGTCACCCGGTGAGCCCATGGGGCAAGACGGAGGGGCGCACCCGCACCAAGGGCAAGCGCAGCGACCGGTACATCGTCCGACGGCGAACGAAGAAGGGTCGAAGGTAGGAGGCTATGGCCAGGAGCTTGAAGAAGGGCCCGTTCATCGACGAGCACCTGCTGGCTAAGGTGGAGGAGCTCAACCGCCGGGGGGAGAAGCGGGTGATCCGCACGTGGAGCCGGCGCTCCACCATCATCCCCGAAATGGTGGGCCACACCCTGGCGGTGCACGACGGGCGCAAGCACGTGCCGGTGTACATCACCGAGTCGATGGTGGGCCACAAGCTGGGCGAGTTCGCCCCCACCCGCACCTTCCGGGGACATTCCGGGGAGCGGGCCGCCCGCCGACGGGCGGGACGGGAGGCGTGAGGCCGGACATGAAGGTACGAGCGCAGGCGAAGTTCATCCGCCAGTCCCCCTACAAGGTGCGGCGAGTGCTGGAGGTGGTGCGGGGCCGGCCGGTCAGCGAGGCACGGGCGGCGTTGCAGTTCACCAACCGCAGGGCGGCCGAGCCGGTGCGCAAGGTGCTCGACTCGGCGGTGGCCAACGCCGAGCACAACCACTCCCTCGACGCCGAGGAGCTGGTGGTGGTGAGCGCGTACGCCGACGAGGGGCCCACCCTGCGGCGATGGCGCGCGCGTGCACGCGGTCGGGTGGGCTGGATCCGCAAGCGGACCAGCCACATCACCATCGTGGTCACCGACGAAGGAGAGGAAGGCTGATGGGCCAGAAAGTTCACCCCTATGGGCTTCGCCTGGGGATCGTCACCGACTGGAAGTCCCGCTGGTACAGCGACAGTCAGTACACCGACCTGGTCAACGAAGACTGGAAGATTCGGGACTACCTGGCAGGTGAGCTGACGCGGGGTGCCGTGTCCCGTGTGGAGATCGAGCGGACTCGCGATCGCGTCCAGGTGGACGTGCATACCGCCCGGCCGGGAGTGGTCATCGGGCGCCGCGGCTCGGAAGCCGACCGCCTTCGGGATGGCCTGCAGGAGCTGGTGGGCAAGCCGGTCAAGCTCAACATCATCGAGGTCAAGGACCCGGAGAGCGACGCCCAGCTGCTGGCTCGCGGGGTGGCCGACCAGCTGGAGGGCCGCGTCTCGTTCCGTCGCGCCATGAAGCGGGCCGTGGCCACCGCCCTCAAGGCGGGCGCCCAGGGGGTGCGGGTGCAGGCTTCCGGGCGCCTGGGTGGATCGGACATGGGCCGCCGGGAGTGGTACCGGGAAGGACGGGTGCCCCTTCACACCCTGCGGGCCGACATCGACTACGGGGACGCCAGCGCCCAAACCACGGTAGGGACCATCGGCGTGAAGGTGTGGGTTTACAAGGGAGACGTGGTTCCCTCCCTCACTGCCACCCGCGAGAAGATCGCCGCCGAAGCGGCGCTGGCTGCCGGCGGCCCGGCCGGGCGGCGAGCGCCTGCCAAAGCACGGGTGGAGGCGGCGGCCGGCGAGGGGCATCGCCGGCTCATCGAGGCCGGAGGCGGCAAGCGTCTGATCGAAGCCGGGGGCGGCAAGAGGCGGGAAGGCAAGGACCTCGAAGAGGGCGCAGCCAGGCGCATCGGTGCCGCCGAGGCGAAGAGCGCTTTTGAAGAGGAGCGGGAGGCGGTCGGCGAACCGTTCGAGCCCGAGCAGAAGTCACCGCTGACCACCGAGGGCCCGGAACCGGGCGGCCCGGCGATGCAGGAGGCCGACGCTCGCCGGCAGCAGCCCGAGGCGGGAACCGCCGACGAGCGCAGTCTGGAGGCCTCTCAAGCGGGCATGCCTCGGGGGAAGGAGGCACCCCTTCCCGAGTCTCCATCCTATGAGCCCGAGGGGGAGACCCTGCCCCCAGCCCCCTCCCGCGAGCGGGAGGAGGAGAAGAGGGAAGAAGGGGGCGAGTAGACGGTGTTGATGCCCAAGCGGACCAGGTTCCGTAAGGTCCACCGGGGTCGCCTGAAGGGGACCGCCAAGGGTGGGACCCGGGTAGGCTTTGGGGACTACGGTCT
>JALYHC010000030.1 GCA_030776765.1 Actinomycetota bacterium
GCGATGTCGGAGAGCTCCCGGCCCACCTGGGGCATGTCGGCCAGGCCCAGCAAGTCCCGCACCGCCACCCTCAGCAGGCCGCGGCGCACGAAGCGACGCAGGGCCAGCAGGCGCTCCTCGTGATGGGGTGGGCGCTCCGGCTCCTCGCTCTCGGGTCCCTGGCCGTGGACGGCCTCCCTCAGCCAGTCCGGATGCTCGGCGACCGTCTGCGT
Organism: Actinomycetota bacterium; assembly: GCA_030776765.1. GTDB lineage: Bacteria > Actinomycetota > Acidimicrobiia > Spongiisociales > JALYHC01 > JALYHC01. The sequence goes on from JALYHC010000030.1 coordinate 213, forward strand.
CAGGGCTCGGCTGGCTCCCACCACCGCTACCAGCGCATCGCCCAGGGCAAGTTGGTCGAGGGCCGCCGAGGCCAGCTCGGGCGCCTGCTGCAAGGTACCGGCCAGCCGCTCCAGCCCTCCTTCCGCATCGGGCCCCCTTCGTAAGGCCAGCAGCAGGCGGCTCGCCTGCGGGATCGGGTGTCCGTCGCCGTCGATCCACCCGGTCGCTTGGAAGCCGGGCAGGAGGTCATCCCAGATCCCCAGCCGGGCGGCAGAGAGTGGTTCGGTCATCGCGGGAGCCTCGAAGCGGCCCCCCCAGCCTAGGCTTCGGCACATGAGGACCCTGCGAGTGGCCGGCGCCCAGCTCAAGATGGTGGTCGGCGACCTGGTGGGCAACCGGGACCGCATCCTCGAGGCGATGAGGTGGGCCGAGGGGGTGCAGGCAGACGTGCTCCTGCTGCCCGAATTGGCCCTCCCCGGCTATCCGCCGGAGGACCTGGTGCTCAAGGAGGCTTTCTTGAGCGAGAACCTGGCGGTCCTCCAGGAGGCGGCCGCCCGGGCGGGGGAGGTGGTCACGGTGGTGGGCTTCGTGGATCGGGCCGAGGAGCGGCCTGCCCTCCTTTTGGACGACGCCATGGAACTGCAGACGGCCAACGCGGCCGCCTTGCTGTATCGGGGAGAGGTACGGGGGGTGTACCACAAGGTGCTCCTCCCCAACTACGGGGTGTTCGACGAGGACCGGTACTTCGTGGCGGGGAGGGAGCCGGGCGCCCTTTGGCGAATTGGAGGGGTGGCGGTGGGGGTCTCGATCTGCGAGGACATCTGGGTCCCCGGGCACGGGCCGCCGCTGATGCAGGCGCAGGCAGGGGCGGAGATCCTCCTCAACATCAACGCCTCGCCATATCACCGTGGCAAGGGCGCCGAGCGGCAGAGACTGCTGGCCGGCCAGGCCCGAGCGGCCGGGGTGCCGGTCGTGTACCTGAACTTGGTGGGGGGCCAGGACGAGCTGGTCTTCGACGGCCAGAGCATGGTGCTCTCGGCGGAGGGGGAGCTGCTCTTTCGGGCCGAGCAGTTCGAGGAGCAGTGCTTCTGTGTCGACGTGCCGTTGCAACAGGGCCGGCCGGCCCCCGGGCGGCCGGTGCGCTCGCGCCCGCTGGCGGACCGGGAGCTCCGGCCGGTGCCACGGTGGGGGTCCCTGCCCGATTCCGAAGAGGAGGAGATCTACGCCGCCCTGGTGACCGGGCTGGGGGACTACGTGAGGAAGAACGGCTTCTCGCACGTGGTCGTGGCCCTCTCGGGTGGCATCGACTCGGCTCTCACCGCCACCCTGGCCGCCGACGCGTTGGGGCCGGATGCGGTCTGGGGGGTGAACATGCCCTCCCGCTTCAGCTCTCCCGCCTCGCTGGCCGACGCCCAGGAGTTCGCCAACCGCGTGGGTTGCCGCTTCGACGTCATCCCCATCGACGACATCTTCAGCTCCCACCTGGAGGCGCTGGGCCCGCACTTCAAGGGCACCGAGCCAGGGACCGCCGAGGAGAACCTGCAGGCGCGGATCCGGGGGACGATCCTCATGGCCCTCTCCAACAAGTTGGGAGGGATGGTGCTGGCCACCGGCAACAAGTCGGAGATGGCGGTGGGCTACGCCACGCTGTACGGCGACATGGCCGGGGGCTTCGCCGTTCTCAAGGATGTCTTCAAGACCCGGATCTACCGGCTGGCGCAGTGGCGCAACCGGCATGAAGAGGTGATCCCTCGGTCGATCATCGAGAAGGCTCCCTCTGCCGAGCTGCGACCCAACCAGTTGGACACCGACTCCCTCCCTCCCTACGGGCTGCTCGATCCCATCCTGGAGCACTACGTGGAGCACGATCGGTCGGTGGCGGAGATCGTACAGGCGGGGTTCGACCCGGAGGTGGTGCGGAGGGTGGTGAGGATGGTGGACCGCAACGAGTACAAGCGCCGGCAGGGCCCCCCGGGGGTGAAGATCACCCGCAAGGCCTTCGGGCGCGACCGACGCCTGCCCATCACCAACTGGTACCGCGAGTAGGGGCGGGCCCGAGGCTCCTCCTACAATCGCTCCGGTGCGGGTGCTGATCGACGGCCGGGAGGTCGATCCGCGGGAGGCAGGGATCTCCGTCTTCGACTGGACCGTGCAGCGTGGGGATGGGTGCTTCGAGGCGGTCCGGTCCTACCAGGGGCGGCTGTTCCGCCTGGGGGCCCACCTGCGGCGCCTGGCCCGAAGCGCCGCCCTGCTCGATCTTCCTCTTCCCCCACTGGACCGCCTGGAGGATTGGGCGGAGCGCGTCGCCCAGGCCGGAGGGGACACAGTGGTGCGCATCATGGTCACCCGGGGCGGCACCGACCCGCTGGTCGAGGCCCCCTCCCGAGTGGTGGTCCAGTGGGAGCCGGTTCCTCGCTTCCCGGATGGGTTCCGGCTCCTGCCGGTGGCCGCCCCGTGGCACCCGAGCGGCGCCTCCTGGGAGCTGGCCGGGGCCAAGAGCCTCTCCTACGCCCCCAACATGGCCGCCCAGCGCCTCGCCCAGCGTTCCGGCTATGACGACGCGCTGCTGCTGGGGCGCGACGGCCAGGTATTGGAGCTACCCACCTCCTCGATCGCCTGGTTCTCGCATGACGGTTTGGAGACTCCCTCGCTCGACTTGGGCATCCTCGACTCCATCACACGCCAGGTGGTGTTGGAGGAGGCCGAGCTGCTGGGCCTGGCCGTCAGGGAGGGGCGGTTCCCACTCGAGCGGGTGGCAGAAGCGGACGAGGCCCTCGTCATGTCGACGCTGAAGGAGGTCCGACCGGTGCTGCGAGTGGGGGAGCTGGTCTTCGAGCCGGGCTCGCGGACCGTCAAGCTGGCCGAGGCCTTTCGCAGCCGTGTGCACGCGGAGGTAGGCTGATCTGGTCCTTCTCACCCTCGGAGGTCGTCCATGCAGCTCCGTTCCAGGTCCGTCGAGCATCGGCCATCTCGGGAGGAGCTGCGCCGGTACAGCGAGGCGCAGCCCAATGCTCGTATCTCTGAGTTCGGCAACGTCAACCTCCACACCCGGGCCAGGGCCCGCTCCAAGGGCTCCACGCTGATCGTCTCCGACGACCCCTCCCACCACACCGACCCCACCCTGGACCGTGCCAGCTATGAGGAGCTGGCCGTCCGGCAGGACCGCTACCTGGAGGACCAGGAGGTGATCGTCCTGGACGGCTTCATCGGGGACCACCCCGACGCCCGGATGCCCACCCGTCTGGTGGTGGAACGCACCAATGCCAACCTGGCCGCCATGCAGCAACTGCTCTATTTCCCGCCCGAGGAGCGCTTCGAGCCGGAGCTGACCGTTATCTACACGCCCAACCTCCCCGCCCCCGGTTTTCCCGATGACCGCCTGATCGCCGTCGACCTCGAGGGCGGGGTCACCCGGGTGATGAACAGCGATTACTTCGGGGAATCCAAGATGGGCGGCCTGCGCATGTGGGACGCAACGATGTACCGGCGGGGGGGCCTGGCCCTCCACTCGGGCCTCAAGGTGATCGAGATCGACGGCCAGCGCCGGGTGGGATTGATCGTGGGGCTGTCGGGGACCGGCAAGACCACGACCACCTTTTCTAAACAGGGCCACAGCCGGCCGGTGCAGGACGACTTCGTGGCGCTGTTCCCTGGCGGCCGCGTCTACGGCACCGAGGCTGGCACCTTCGCCAAGGTCTACGGGCTGACCCCGGAGTCGGAGCCGACCATCTGGAGCGGGGTGACCAGCTCCCGCACCTATCTGGAGAACGTGGCCCAGGACGACCACGGCCGGCTGGACTTCTTCGACAAGCACCTGACCGAGAACAGCCGGGCCATCATCGACGCCCGCGACCTGACCGACTTCCTCCCGCCCCGGCAGGTGGAGCGGGCCGACTTCCTGCTGCTGCTGAATCGCAACGAGAACATCATCCCGTCGGTGGCGCGCCTGGACCGGGAGCAGGCGGCGGCCTACTTCATGCTGGGTGAGACTCAGGGAACCTCCGCCGGAGGCGCCGCTGAGGCCGGCAGGTTCCTGCGGGTGCCGGGTACCAACCCCTTCTTCGCCTACCGGCACGAGTGGCAGGCCAACCGCTTGTACGAGCTGCTGGGGACGCACCCGCTGGAGGTGTACGTGCTCAACACCGGCCGGGTGGGTGGCCCGGCCGGCGATGATCGCTCCAAGAAGGTGAGCCCCGAGGACTCCAGCTCCATCGTGGCGGCCATCGCCGCCGGGACCATCGAGTGGAGCACCGACCGGGACTTCGGCTATCAGGTAGCCGACCGGGTGCCGGGGGTCGAGGATGACGAGCTGTTGCAGCCTCGGCGGCTCTACGAGAGGCAGGGCCGCCTGCTCGAATACCGACAAGCGGTCGAGCAGTTGAGCGCCGACCGCCGCGCCCACTTGGCGCGGTACCCCGACCTGCTGCCGGAGATCGCCCGGTCGATCTCCTGAGGCGGTCGAACGGTTGCATGAGCACCTCCGAGGACGTGCTGGGTTTCCTCGAGGAGCTCGACCGGATGTTCGAGGCGGCCGTCATGCAACCCGCCCAGCAGGGCGACGAGGACCTCCTGTCCTGGGGGGAGCGTCTGCTGGTCGAGCGCCACGAGACCGCCCGGTTGGACCGCGCGGTGCCCCGCTCGGTACGAAGGGCGGCCCGCAGCGCCGTCAAGCTCCGTCGTCACTGGCTGGACCGCTCCGGCGAGGATGCCGCTGCGGATTGGCGGTCCAGGGTTGACGAAGCCTTGGGCGGCCGAGCCTGGCTCCCCGGCTTGCAGCTCGCCCAGTGGGGCCTGGAGGCGGAGCCGTCCCACCAGCTCTTCGAGGAGGTCCAGGAGCGGTTTGGGTGGTGCTATCTGCGGCCTTGGATGGAGGGGGTCGACTTCGAGGAGTACCTGGCCGCACGGCGCGAGCCGGGCCTGTAGACCGGCCCGCGAGTAAGGTGGAGGCATGCGAGGGAGGGCGTTGCTGCTGCCGATGGTGGCTCTGGCATTGGCGGCATCGGCCTGCGATCGGG
>JALYHC010000031.1 GCA_030776765.1 Actinomycetota bacterium
GTCCTGGAACACCATGCCGATCTGCCGCCGGTGGGCCGGCACCCACCAGCCCTGGTCGACGTCGGTCAGCACCCGGCCATCCAGCTCCACCTTGCCCGAGTCCAAAGGCAGCAGGCCGGCGATGGCCCGCAGGAGAGTCGTCTTGCCCGAGCCATTGGGGCCCAGGATGCCCACCACCTGGCCGGCCCCGGCCCGCAACCCGACGTCGAGCCGGAAGGCGCCCAGGCCCAGGTGCACGTCGGCAGCCAGCATCAGGGGCTTGCCAGGCTGCGACCTCGCAGCGCCAGGAGCACCCCCGCCGAGACGACCAGGAGGAGCAGGCTGAGTAGGTAAGCGGACGCCGGATTGGCTTCCAGCTCCAGGTAGACGGCCAGCGGCATGGTCTGGGTGCGCCCGGGGAGGTTGCCGGCAAAGGTGATGGTGGCACCGAATTCCCCGAGCGCCCTTGTCCAGCAAAGCGCCATGCCGCCCGTCAGGGAGGGGGCGATGAGCGGCAGGGTGACGTGGCGGAACAGGTAGGCCCGGTTGGCCCCCAGGGTGGTGGCGGCCTCCTCGAAGCGCCGGTCCATGCTGCGCAGGCCCGCCTCCACCATCACGATGAGAAACGGCATGGAGACGAACGTGCCGGCCAGCACCACCGCCCCCACCGAGAAGGGCAGCGTGATCCCGGTGAGGGATGCCAGCGGCTCGCCCACCAGGCCCCGGCGCCCGAACGCCAGCAGGAGCGCCACGCCGGCTACCACCGGGGGCAGCACCATGGGGAGCACACACAGGGCTCGCAGTAAGGCCCGGCCGGGAAAGGACCGTCGGGCCAGCAGCCAGGCGAGCGGCAGCCCCAGGATGGTGGAGAGGGCCAGCGAGCCGAGGGAGCCGACCAGCGAGACCCGCAGGGCGGAGATGACCTCCGGGCGGCCGAGGATCTGCCCGACCCGGCCCCAAGGCAGCCGGATGCCCAGCGCCACCAGGGGCACGACGAGAAACGCCGTCCCCAGCAGGCTCAGAACCCCGACCAGCAGGGGCGGACGGGCGCTCAGGGCGGCTCGAATCCGTGGCGAGCGAGGACCGCCCGGCCCTGCTCGGAGAGCACCCAGGCGATGAAGGCCTCTGCCCCGCCGGGCTGGGGGGCGTCGGCCATCCGGGCGATCCGGTACTCGGCGGCCACGTTGTCCTCATCAGGGATGCGGATCCCCTCCACGTCGCCCTCGGCGGCCACGATGTCGCTGGCGTAGACGATCCCGGCGTCGGCTTCCCCCAGCGCCACCTTGGCGAGGACGGCCCGCACGTCGTTCTCCAGCGAGGCGGGAGCGACCGCCACGCCGGCCTGCTCCAGTGTGCGCCGGGTGTAACTGCCGACCGGCACCTGCTCGGCGGCCAGCACCACCACCACGCCCGGTCGGGCCAGGTCGGCTAGGCCCTGGATGCCCAGAGGGTTGCCTGGCTCGACGGCGATGGCCAGCACGTTGCGGGCGAAGACGGCGGGCGGGCCCGAGATGCGCCTCGCCTCCACCGCCACCTCCATCTGGCGCGGGTCGGCGGAGGCGAAGACGTCGACGGGGGCGCCCTGCACGATCTGGCCGGCCAGCTGCTGGCTGCCGGCGAAGCTGAAGGTCACCCGAGCCCCGCCGCTCTCTGCCTCGAAGGCGCTCCCCAGCTCCTGAAAGGCCTCCGTGAGCGAGGCGGCCGCCAACACCACCACCTCTCGCTGGGGCTCGCCACCGGCCGCGTTGCCCCCGCACGCGGCCACCAGCAGCAACGAGGCAAGCCGCCTCACCTCGTCACCCTGGCTCGGGCAACCCGACCACCACGCTGGTCGCCTTCACCGAGGCCACCACCCGCGCCCCGGGCGCCAGGCCCAGCTCGTCGACGGCCTCGGCGGTGGTGAGGGCCACCAGCCGGTAGGGACCGGCCTGCATCTCGACGGTGGCTGCCGCCATCCCCTGCACCACCTGGGTGACCACCGCCTCGAGCTGGTTGCGGGCCGAGGACTGTACGACGGTGGCCTGCGGGGTACGGCGGTCGCCCAGCAGGCGCCGCACCTCCTCGATGGGCACCAGGCGCTGGCCGCCCTCGCTGCGCTCGAGGCGGACCTTTCCCTCCTCTTCCCAGCGGCGCAAGGTGTCGACGCTCAGGCCGAGCAGGGTGGCGGCCTGCCCGATGCGAAGGGCATCCTCCATCGCCAAATCATACCAAGGTATAGAGGCGAGCTGACCAGGAAATACCTAGAGCTGACGGCTCAGCCTCAGGCGACCTGAGTGAACGGATTCCGCCAGCGCAAGCCCGGGAAGCGGGATGTCGGGGCCCGGATGGGACCACCTGCTGCCCACTCCTCATCCGTCGTAGTATCCGGCCTCACTCCCGAGAGGTTCCCATTGGCCGCAGACAGCCGATCCGCCGTCCTGGCCGCCCTCTTCGCCAACGCGGGCATCGCCATCGCCAAGTTCGTCGCCTTTCTCTTCACCGGAGCGGCCTCCATGCTGGCGGAGTCGATCCATTCGGTGGCCGATAGCTCCAACCAGGGCCTGCTGCTCTTGGGCCAGCACCGCGCCCGGCTGGAGCCGAGCGCCGACTATCCCTTCGGCTACGCGCGGGAGCGCTACTTCTGGGCCTTTGCCGTCTCGGTGGTGCTCTTCGCCTTGGGGGGCTTGTTCTCGCTGCTGGAGGGGCTGCAGAAGCTGCGGCACCCACACGAGATCACCTCGGTGTGGTGGGCAGTGGGCGTCCTGGTGATGGGCATCGTCCTGGAGGCCTTCTCGCTGCGCACCGCCATCCAAGCCTCCGACCGGGCCAAGGGGCGCCTCTCATGGTGGTCCTTCATCCGCAAGACCAAGCAGCCCGAGCTGCCGGTGGTGCTGCTGGAGGACATCGGAGCCCTCCTCGGCTTGGTGGCGGCGCTGGTGGCGGTCGGCCTGGCGGCGGTGACCGGCGACCCCCGCTTCGACGCCCTGGGCAGCCTGGTGATCGGCATTCTGCTGGCCGCCATCGCCGCAGTGCTGGCCCTGGAGATGAAGGGGTTGCTGATCGGCGAGTCGGCCCGGCCCGAGGACATCAAGGCCATCCGGCGGGCCATCGAGGAGGGGCCGCACGTGCGGCGCCTCATCGACCTGAAGACGCAGCACCTGGGCCCGGAGGAGCTGCTCATCGGCGCCCGGGTCGAGTTCGACGACGAGCTGGACTTCCGCGAGATGGCGAAGGCCATCGACACCATCGAGCGGCACCTGCGAGAGCTGCTGCCGGCCAGCCGCCACCTCTACCTCGAGCCCCAGCTGCGCTCGGCCCTGGAGGGTGCGCGGGACAAGGGAGGGTGACGGTAGAGAGCCGATGGGTCCCGGTACCCCCACCCGGGACCCTACCCGGCTCCCGCCTGAGCGGTCACGCACGTCGAGGAGGAGAGAGAGCCGACGTGCGCGCCGCTAAGCATCGGACGCCTGCCACCCCAACCTGAGGGCCTTTTGCCGATCCCAGCGCCAGAGCCCGGACGCGAAGAAAAAGGTAAGGATCCTGTCGTCGGTACATCTATATTGGCGCTTCGAGACGGCAGGACCTTCGGGCCTAGCTGTGGGAGGGTAGATTCTCCGCCCCCTCGCCCTCTCGCAGCTCTTCCCCCCACCAAGGTCTTCCCCACGGAGGTCTTGCCGTCCTTGCCGCCGACCAGAACTCCTACAGGTGCCCTGCGGCCCGGCCGATCACTACCGTGCGAGAGGCGGTCGCCCAGGTCTACTCCGCCGACTTCGTCGTCCAGGGCGAACGGGCACCGCTTCTCGCCTCAGATCCATTGCGCCACAGGGGCACCCCCCAAAGGCGGGGGCCGCCGCCCCGGGGGGGGCGGGCTAGGGGGGCTAGCCACAAGGGCGGCGGCCACACTCGCCATGGGAAGGAAGGACAGGCCCGGTGGCAGGGCGCGCCGCCGATGCCATGTTCTCCCAGTAGGCCTAGCAGGATTTTACACGTCGCCCGGCTCAGGGGGTGGAAAGTCCACCCCCGAGAGACGTCGCCCGGCTCAGGGGGTCGAAAATCAACCCCCGAGACACCGCTGGCCTACTGGGAGGTAGGAGCAGCGGGCCCGGGGGCGATGATGGCATCGGCTCGGTGAGCCGCGGGCTGAAGCCCTAAGACCAATCAACTCCCGTTGGACGCCGGGTCGCCGCTGACCCCAGCCGTGCCCCTGAGATGCTCGATGACCCGCCGGTAGTGATCGCTATCGACAGCCCCGGAGATCAGGAACCGCTGGTCGGCCACCACCGCCGGGACGCCGTAGATGCCCTCTTCGATCGCCTGGTTGTGCTCGGCGACCACCTGACGCACCAGCTCGTCCCGATGCTCGGACAGGCGCTCGGCGAACTCATTGCCTGGCAGTCCCGCTTGCCGGGCCACCTCCAGGAGCACCTCCTGGTCGGAGATGGTCCGGTTCTCCGTGAAGTACGCCCGGAAGAGGGCCCGGTCGAAGCGCCGGAAGTTGTCAGTCCCGAAGGTGGCGGCCACCTTTCCGGCCACCGCACTGGGCACGCTGTGGCTGGGCGGAGCCGAGTCGGATTCCCAGGGGCGGAACTCGACGGCGGGCTCCATGGCAGCCGGGCGGCGCCAGGACTGCGTGTAGGAGCGGAACTCCTCCAGGGTGCGCGGCTCCGGCTGGGGACGCAGCAGGAAGCTCTTGCGCTCGAGCTCCACCTCCTGGGGGTACTCCTCTTCGATCTGCTCGAGGCGGACCGCCCCGACGTAGCACCACGGTCAGAGGTAGTCGGAGTAGAGCGTGAAGCGAACCGGAGATGTCATGGGCCGATTATGTCAGGCGCCCGTTGCTTCCCTAAGGGCAGGCCTTCTCGAGGAAGGGGTAGGGGTTGATGGAGTCGGAGCCGGGCGGAATGATCTCGAAGTGCAGGTGGGGCCGCGACCCGCGAGCGTTCCCGCTGTCGCCCACGTAGCCGATCACCTCACCGGCCTGCACCGAACCGGCCGCTCCGAAGCCGGAGAGGTGGGTGCCGACGTAGGTGGTGCCGTCGCCGGCGTAGAGGCGGTACTGGAGGCCGCCCGTCGGCCCCTCGAGGTGCTCCACCAGCCCGCTCACATTGGCCAGCACAGGGGTGCCGTGGGGGGCGTAGAGGTCGTTGCCCTCGTGGAAGCGCCCACCGGGGCGCACGAAGCCCCAGTCGTTGAAGAAGGTGGCCCCCGGCACCGGGCACACCAGGGCCTGGGTGGGCACCTCGAGGCTGGTGCCCACCACGATCAAGCTGGGGTCGGGGATGGCGTTGGCTTCCACGATGGCCTGCACCGTCGTCCCGTAGCGCAGGGCGATGCCGCTCAGGGTTTCCTCCGCCTGCACCACGTGGGTGCGCCGCCCCTCGACGGGGGGAGCGCTCCAGGCGGGGCCCTCGAGGCGCAGCCGGGTGCCGGCAAAGATGAGCCCCGGGTCGACGATGCCGTTGGCTTGGACGATCTGCTGGAC
>JALYHC010000032.1 GCA_030776765.1 Actinomycetota bacterium
ATTTCGTCTATGACGACCTCGCCTAGCCCGAGCCAGTGCGCCAGCGCCTCGAGCTGGCTCCTTGCCGCGTCCACGTCGTCCCCACCCGCTCCGGCCTCCAGGTGGAGCGCCGGCACGCGGAGCACGGACTCCTTCCTGTCTGCCTTCGCGTCGGCTCGGGCGACGAGCCGCTCGCCGTGGAGGACGGGCAGGACGTAGTAGCCCCAGCGCCGCTTGGCAGGTGGAACGTAGATCTCGAGCCGGTACTGGAAGCCGAACAGGTCCAGCGACCGCTGGCGGTCGTAGACGAGCCGGTCGAACGGTGAGAGGAGGGCCGTTCGGCCGGCGAACGGCCGGTCGAGCAGCTCCCGGTCGGCTACCCACTCGCCCGGCACGCCCTCGACCTTCACCCGAACGCCGATGCTGCCCACCTGCTTCGGTCGAGCAATGCCCAGCGAGCGCAGGCGGCGCTCGGCGCGGAGACGGTCGGCCTCCGCCGCCTCCATCGGCGAAGCATGGACGGGCAGCACGCGCTCCGCCAGGTCCCAGATCCGTTCGTTGCCATGCCGCCCGGCGACTGCGATCTCCCCGCGAGCCGCCAGGAACTCGAGCATCTGTCCCACATTGCGGTCGTGCGTCCAGCCGCTCGATCGCCAGGAGACAAGCGATCGGTCCTCCAGCTCCCTGGAACGCAGCGGCCCTCGCGCCTGGAGCTCCGCCAGGACGTACGCCCGAAAAGACTCGTTCGCTTCCATCCAGTGGCGGACGCGACGGGGCCAGGCCGTCTCGCCTTGCGGCCAAGCCGCCATCAGCGGCCGGTAGAGCGGATAGTCGATCGTCGGGTAGACGAAGGCGCGGTACTCGAACAGCGTCCGCTCCTCGTAGAGCAGCCGCTCCAGCTCCTCGGGCTGGAAGCTGTTTCCCAGCCGGCTCCACAGAACCAGGTGCTCGCTGCGTGCCACCGCCGCGGTGGGATCGAGCTGGAGGAAGCCGAGTCGGCGAACGACCTGGCACACATGCCGCGGCCGCTCGGCATCCAGCAACTGGCCCATCACCGCCAGCTGCCGCGCCCGCTCCAACCTGAGATGCACCACCCGCGACGCTACAGCGACGTGCACGGTCTGGGCCTCAGCGGCCCCAGGACTGGGGATTCCATCCTGCTCCCGACCTGCCTGCGGCGTGCTGGGGTGCCCGACCGGGCTCAGCTGGTCGTGTTCGCCCACCAGAGCGGCCTCGTCGACCGAGACAGCGACTGCCGCGCCGTCAGTAGGGGCCCGGTGACCATGCGATCATCTGCTGATCTGCTGCTTCAGCTCGAGCACCGGTCGGAAGATCTCTCCCAGCCGCCCCACCCGCTGCAGCACCTGGGCCGGACCGAAGCGCAGGAGGCCCGAGTCGCCCGCCTTCACCGCCTGCTCCACCTCCGGCCACCCCACAGGGGTCGAGACGCTGGGGACCTGGGTGGCCCGCAGCGAATAGGCGGCCACCATCGACCTGGCCGAGTTGTTCTGGCTCCAGTCGACCAGCACCTTGCCCCTTCGGACTGATCGACCGGGCCGGTCCACCACCAGCTGCGGGCATTCGTCCATCAGCACTCGGGCCATGCGCCGGGCGAATGGCTTGACATCCTCGAAGGCGTGGGGCTTGTTGAGCGGGACGTAGACGTGCAGTCCGCTGGCCCCCGACGTCTTGGCGAAGGATGCCAGGCCCAGGTTCCCGAGGAGGTGGCGCAGCCGGAGGGCCACCCGGCAGCAATCGAGGAGGTGGGCGGGCGGCCCCGGGTCGAGGTCGAAGACCAACGCAGAGGGCTGGGCGGGGCGAGCGGGCGACGACAGCAACGGGTGCAGCTCGATCGACGCCAGGTTGGCTACCCACAGCAGCGAGGCCAGGTCATCGACGACGCAGTAGCGAAACACCTTCTCCGGTGTGGAGGAGCTGAGGATGGCCTCGGTGCGCATCCAGGGAGGAGGGTGGGGACATCGGTTCTGGAACCAGTACCAGCCCTCGACCCCGTCGGGAGACCTTCGCAGCGTGAGCGCCCGGCCTCTCAGGTGGGGAAGCAGGGCAGGGGCCACCGAGCGGTAGTAACCGATCATGTCGCCCTTGGTGAAGCCCACCTGGGGCCAGAAGACCTTGTCCAGGTTGGAGAGGACGAGCCGCCGGCCCTCCACCTCGACCTCGCCCGGCGTGCCGCTGGAGGGCGCCATACGGCTTCGGCTCAGTCGAGCATGTCGAGGACGTCGGAGGACTCCGCCACTGCGAACTGCTCGAAAGTGCACGACCCTGGTTGGAGGTCGGGCCGCCAGCCACGGAACCGGGCGGCATGGCGGAATCGTCCACCGTCCACGTGGTCGTAGTTCACTTCACAGACCAGCTCTGGCTGGAGCGGCACCCACGTCAGCTCGCCGTCCTCGGCCCACCTGCTGGCCGAACCCGGCAGGCGCCCTACCGGCCCGCCCTCGTCCCGAAACCCGTGCTCCCAGGGATGGCCCTCCAACGGTGCCGCGTAGGGAGCGATCTCGACGAGCAGCCGGCGTCGCCGCTGGGCATCGAAACCGGTGGCCAGGCCCACGTGGTGCAGGTAGCCCTGGCGGCCGTACAGCCCCAGCAACAGCGACACCACGCTTGGCTCCTGGTGGTGCCAGCGGAAACCGGCTACCACGCAGTCGGCCGTCCGCTGGCGCTTCACCTTGATCATCCTGCGCTTCCCCGGCTGGTAGGGGAGGCCGCGGTGCTTGGCCATCACCCCATCGACGCCTCCGCCCGAGAAGGACTGGAGCCAGTGCTGGGCGAGCCGATGATCCTCGGTCAGGGGAGTGAGGAAGAGGGGAGGACCGGAGGGCGAGAGCAGCTTCTCCAAGAGCGGGCGGCGGTCCTGGAATGGGTGGCGCCGAAGGTCGTCACCATCCACCGCCAGAAGGTCGAAGGCCACGAAGCAGGCAGGCGTCTCTCCTCGCAATCGTGCCACCCGAGAGGCGGCCGGATGGAGGCGCTGGAGGAGCGCCACGAAGTCGAACCCGTCAGGGCCGAGGACCATGATCTCTCCGTCCAGCACGAAGCGCTCGGCTTCCAGCGAGCCGAACGTCTCGAGCAGCTCGGGAAAGTACCTGGTCAGCGGGCGCTGGTTACGGCTCCACATGTCGACCTCACTGCGGCAGCGGAAGACGAGGCAGCGAAAGCCGTCCCACTTGGGCTCATAGAGGAAGGCCTTCCCCCTGGGAAGCTCTCGCGCCAGCTTGGCCAGCATGGGCGCCAGGGGCGGTATAACGGTCGGCTCCACTCGTCTCACTCCTCGAGCTGCTCGGCCACCTTCTCGAGGTCCTTCACGAACCGCCGCATGTTCTCGTGCCGAGTGGCGTCGTTGGGAGCCCGCAGGATCGACGAGGGGTGAACGGTGGCCATCACCAGGGGCTCCCGGTCCCATTCCACGAACTCGCCCCGCTGCCGGCTGACCTTGAAGCTGCGGCCCAGCAGCGCCTGGGCTGCGGTGGCCCCTAGGCAGACCACTACCTTGGGCTTGACCAGCTCCAACTCCGCCTCCAACCAGGGTGAGCAGGCGCGGATCTCTTCGGCATTGGGCTTCTTGTGAATGCGGCGCTTTCCCTTCGGCTTCCACTTGAAGTGCTTGACCACGTTGGTCACGTAGACCGCTCCCCGGTCGATGCCGGCCTCTTCCAGCGCCCGGTCGAGGCGCCGTCCGGCTGCCCCGACGAACGGTTCGCCCTCTTGGTCCTCGTCGTCGCCGGGCTGCTCGCCGATCAGCACCACCTGGGCACTCTCCGGGCCCTCCCCGAAGACCGTCTGCGTGGCATTCCGGTACAGGTCACAGGCCTGGCATCCCATGGCCACCCGGCGAATCTCCTCCAGAGATGCACCCTCCTCGAGGAGCTCGGGGGCCGGGTTTCGACTCGGTGATCGGTCGTCCATCCCGTGGACTGTAGCGGCGGCAAGGGCGACCGACCGGGCGTTTCTCAAGTCATCAATTGATAAGAACAGCACGAGGGCTTATGCTGTGCTGGTGGTCGCCCCCACGACGTCCCCCAAGACCTCGCTCTACGACGGATTCGCCCAGACCGGTCAAGCCCTGGCCAGCGGGCGCCGGGTCGAGATTCTCGACGTCCTGGCCCAGGGCGAGCGTTCGGTGGAGGGCCTGGCCGCCTCCACCGGTCTCAGCCTGGCCAACTGCTCGCGCCACCTTCAGGTGCTGAAGCAGGCCGGGCTGGTGAGCCGGCGGCGCCAGGGGGTACAGGTGTACTACCGGCTCGCCTCGGCCAAGGTCCTCACCCTGCTCAACCTCCTGCGCCAGGTGGCGCATGATCACTCGGCACAGGTACGGGCCCTCGCCCAGGAGTACCTGGGCGGCGAGGCGGAGCCGGTCACTCGGGAGGAGCTGCTGGCCTTGCTGCGGGAGGGGAGGGTGGAGGTGATCGACGTGCGGCCACAAGAGGAGTACCGCGCCGGTCACCTTTCCGGCGCCCGCTCGATCCCCATCGAGCAGCTCGAGGCGAGGTTGGCCGAGGTCCGGGACGACCGGGAGGTGGTGGCCTACTGCCGGGGCCGCTTTTGCGCCTATGCCCACCAGGCGGTTCGCCTGTTGGAGCGAGCGGGACGCCGGGCGAGGCGGCTGGAGGACGGGCTCCCGGAGTGGGGGTTGGCCGGCCTGCCGGTGGAGTCGGAGCGCTGAGGTGGAGGTACTTCCGTTCGTCGACGAGGGGTTGGGCAACAGCTCCTATCTGATCGGGCTCGAGGATGGCCGAGCGTTGGCCGTCGACCCCTGGCGCGATCCGGGGCCTTACCTGGCTGAGGCGGAGCGGCGCCGGTGGCGGATCAGCCATGTCCTGGAGACCCACCTGCACGCCGACTTCGTCTCCGGCGGCCGGGAGCTGGCCGCCCAGGGCGCTCGTCTGATGGCTCCCGCCCAGGCCGGGATCCACTTCCCCCACCGTCCTGTAGGCGAAGGGGAGGCGCTGGAGCTGGACGGACTGCAGGTCCGGGCCATCCCGACGCCGGGCCATGCCCCCGAACATCTCGCTTACCTGTTCTCAGCCGGCGACCGGCCGTTGGGGCTCTTCTCGGGAGGCGTGCTCCTGGTCGGCGGGGTGGCCAGGCCCGATCTGCTGGGCCCGGAATGGACCGAAGAGATGGCGCGGGCCCTGTTCCGGTCCCTGCACGGGCAGATCCTCAGCCTCCCCGACCACCTACCCGTCTATCCCACCCACGGGTCGGGGTCGTTCTGCACGGCGGGCGGCTCGACCGAGCGGACCACCACCATCGGGCGCGAGCGGGAGGGCAACCCGCTGCTGGCCATTGGCGACGAGGACGAGTTCGTCGCTGCCCTTCTGGGCGGTCTGGGCAGCTACCCGGGCTATTTCTCTCGTCTTCGAGAGGTGAATCGGCGGGGGGCCAAGCTGTACGGCCGCCAGCCACCGCCACTCGCCCCCCTCGACGCCGGCCAGGTCCGGCGCATGGCGGGGGAAGGGGGCGAGATCATCGACGTGAGGCCCATAGCCGATTACGCCGCCGGCCACGTCCCGGGGTCGCTTTCCATCGCCTTGCGGGGCGCCTTCGCCTCCTGGCTGGGATGGTTGGTGAGCGCCGCACGGCCGCTGATCTTCGTGCTCGGGGCCGGCCAGGACCGTGGCGAGCTGGTGCGCCAGTGCCTCAAGGTCGGCTACGAGAACCTGGCCGGTGAGCTGGAGGGAGGGATGGAGGCGTGGCGGGCGGGAGGCCTGGAGGAGGCCCGGGTCGAGCTGGTGGCCCCGGGCGAGCTGGGGAGCCGGTTGCTGCTGGACGTCCGCCAGGAGTCGGAGCACAGGGTGGCCCACATTCCGGGAGCTGTCCACCTGGAGCTCGGCTCGCTGCCGCATCAGGTCGAGGGCCTCCCGTCCGCCCCTTTCGCCGTCCACTGCGGCCATGGGCAGCGAGCCATGACGGCCGCCTCGCTCCTCGAGCGGGGTGGGCGCCGGGCCGCGGTCATGCGGGGAGGGCCGGACGACTGGAGCGAGGCCACCGGAAGGCTGCTCGAGTCGGAGACGTGACCGCCCGCCCGCCGGGGCTGAGGGCCAACCTCACCCAACTCGTCGCCTTGGTGGCGATGACCGTCCTGGTCGGCGGGATGGTGGGCCAGGAGCGAACCGTCGTCCCGCTCATCGCCGAGCAGATCTTCGGCCTGCGGGCCTTCACCACCGCCCTCACCTTCATCGGCGCCTTCGGGGCCGTGGTGGCGGTCCGCATGCGTGAGCGGCTAGGTTCCACCGAGTGGACAGCCGTCTCCGAAGAGACGCCATGAGCAGGGAACACCTGCCTTCCGGGACCCTCACTTTCCTCTTCACCGACATCGAAAGGTCGACCGACCTCCTGAACCGCGTGGGAGAGGACCGCTACCGACGGCTGCTCGAGGACCACGCCCGGATGGTGCGAACGGCGGTCGGCCAGACCGAGGGGGTCGAGGTCAACACGCAGGGAGACGCCTTCTTCGTGGTCTTTCAGACCGCCTCCCAGGCAGTAGCGGCTGCGCTGGCCGCCCAACGCGCTCTTTCAGGGCATGGCTGGCCGGAGGATGCCCCGGTCCGGGTTCGCATGGGTATCCATACCGGCGAGGCCTATCCGGGAGGGGACGATTATGTCGGCCTCGACGTGCACCGAGCAGCTCGCATCGCCGCCGCCGCCCATGGCGGCCAGATACTCGTGTCTGGCGCCGCCCAAGCGCTCG
>JALYHC010000033.1 GCA_030776765.1 Actinomycetota bacterium
GCGCTGGAGATCGCCGACATGCTGATCCGCTCCGGGGCTCTCGACGTGGTGGTGATCGATTCCGTGGCCGCCCTGGTGCCCAGAGCGGAGATCGAGGGAGAGATGGGCGACAGCCATGTGGGGTTGCAGGCCCGCCTGATGTCCCAGGCACTTCGCAAGCTGGCCGGCACCATCAACCGCTCCCGCACCACGGCCATCTTCATCAACCAGCTCCGGGAGAAGATCGGTCAGCTCTTCGGGAACCCCGAGACGACCCCCGGTGGCCGAGCGCTCAAGTTCTACGCCAGCGTTCGCATCGACGTTCGGCGCATCGAGTCCATCAAGGACGGCACCGAGTCGATCGGCAACCGGGTGCGGGCCAAGGTGGTGAAGAACAAGTGTGTGGCGGCCGGCACCCGGGTTTTCGATCCGACCACCGGCGCCACCTACCGCATCGAGGACATCGTCGACCGGGGTGAGGGCACCCACGTCTGGGCGGTCGACAAGCGGGGCGAGCTTCACGTCCGCCCCATCGTCGGGCGGTTCGACCAGGGCGAGCAGGAGGTGATCGCCCTGCGGCTGCGGGACGGCACCGCCCTGCGGGTGACCCGCGATCACCTGGTGCTTACCGAAGAGGGGTGGCGCCAGGCCGGGGAGCTCCAAGTGGGCGAACGGGTAGCACGCCCTCGGCGAGCCGGTGGCTTTGGAGATTCGGAGCCTGTGTCACCCGAGCAGGCACGCATGATCGGCTATCTGATTGGTGACGGATACGTAGGTGGCAAGACGCCACTGGCCTTCATCAACGTCGAAGCTTCGTTGCAGGCGGATGCCGCCCGCATCGCCAATAGGCTCGGGTGCAGGACGAAGCTGAGAGAGGACGGAATGTACGCGTCGTTCTCTCATCGTCCGGGAGAGCCGAACCAACTGTTGGAGCTGGCGCGCTGGGCCGACATCTGGGGCCATCTTGCACCCGACAAGCGGGCCCCGGCAGCGTTCTTCGCACCGGATGTCTCCGAGGCCGTGGTTGGCAACTTGCTGTTCGGCCTTTGGGAGAGCGATGGCTGGATCAGCCGCGAACAGTCCGGGTCCATTCGTTGTGGCTTTGCTACCACCTCAGAGCAGCTGGCCTGGCAGCTCCATATGCTGCTCCTGCGCTGGGGGATCACAAGCGCCGTCAGTGTCCATGAGCCTGGGTCGAGGCGCAGTGTCATCGCCGGGCGGCGTATTGCTGGGCGGCTGCCCTGTTGGCAGGTTCGAGTCAGTGGGATGGACAACGTACGCCGCTTCGCAGAGGCTCTGCCTATGTGGGGCCCGAAGGGTCGGAAACTCAGCAGCGAGTTAGCGGACCCTGCGGTGGCAAAGCATCGGGGTGCCCGGACGATATACCTGTCAGCAGGCCTCACGGAGCCGGTCATCGAGTACCTGCAGAGCGAGGGTGTCACTCCCACGCTTGCCGCTGGCTTGATTGGGTTGACCCGTAAGCACGCCGACGGGGGGTTCAAGTCGGTTCTTGGAAGCGTCCGGCTGCGGCGTGACCGGGTCGAACGGCTGGCAGAAGCGCTCGACAGCCCTTTCCTGCGCGAGGTGCTCTCTGAAGAGGTCTTCTACGAGCGAATCAGCGCGATCGAAGGTCCGGTGGTGGAGCGCACCTTCGACATGGAGGTCGAGGAGCTCCACAACTTCGTGGCCGACGGCGTGGTGGTCCACAACTGCGCACCTCCTTTCCGCCAGGGGGAGTTCGACATCATGTTTGGGCAGGGCATCTCCCGGGAGGGGAGTCTCCTCGACGTGGCGGTGGACCAGGGGATCGTCCGCAAGAGCGGCGCCTGGTACACCTACGACGGCGACCAGCTGGGCCAGGGCCGGGAGAACGCTAAGGAGTTCCTGCGGGAGAACCCCGAGGTGGCGGTGCAGCTCCAGGCCAAGGTGCTGGCGGCAGTGGGCTTGGCCGAGCAAGAGCAGGCGCCCCAGCCGCTCCACGAGGAACCGTAGCGACGTCTCCCTCTTCTCCCTCCCCCCTGGCCCGGTGCCGGGAACGCCTGCCCGATCGAGTACCATGCGAGCAGAAGGCACACACCACCGTTTTATGAGGCGACAGGCACTGAACATGGAGTCGAGGAGAGTCCCAGTGAGCCGGGGGGTGCGCCGAGAGAGGCGCTAACAGCTCTGTTCGCGGTCGTGTGTGTGCCGGGCCGGCAGGCTCGGCACGCCTGCTTGTTGGGACGAAGGACGGATGATCCTGATGGAACTGGTGATAGGAGGGGCAGCGGTCCTCGCCCTCCTCCTGGGCGCCGCGCTGGGCTACCTGCTCTCGGGACGGCGGCAGCGAGTCAAGCTGGAGAGCGCCGGGTCGACCGCCCAGGAAGTCGCCGCCGAAGCGCGGTTGGAGGCGCAGCGTGTCCTGGCCCGCGCCGAGGAGGAGGGCCGCGCCAAGGCCGAGGCCCATCGGGAACGACAGGAGGCGGCCATGGAGCACCGCAGGCTGGAGCTGGCCTCGGCCGAGGAGCGCCTGGCGCAACGCGAGGTCACCCTGGAGCAGCGGGCCGGCAACCTGGCCCAGCGAGAGCAGCTGCTCATCCATCGCGAGCAGGAAGCGGCACAGCTTCGCTCGGAGGCGGGAAGTGTCCGGGAAGAGGCGCGGGCCGCCCTGGAGCGAGTGGCGGGCTTCGACGCCCAGGGGGCCAAGCAAGAGTTGCTGCGCCAGGTGGAGGACGAGGCGCGGCGGGAGGCGATGATCCTGGTGAGGGACATGGAGGTCAAGGCCCGCGAGGAGGCCGACCGACGAGCCCGGCGGATCCTGGGAACGGCCCTCCAGCGCCTGGCCACCGAGGTGGTGGCGGAGTCGACGGTGTCGGTGGTAGGCCTGCCCTCGGATGACATGAAGGGGCGCATCATCGGGCGTGAGGGTCGCAACATCCGCGCCTTCGAGGCCATCACCGGCGTGAACATCGTCGTCGACGACACCCCCGAGGCCGTCACCATCTCCTCGTTCGACCCAGTGCGCCGGGAGGTGGCTCGCCTGGCTCTGGAGCGCCTAGTGGCCGACGGCCGCATCCACCCGTCCTCTATCGAGGAGGCGCACGAGAAGGCGCAGGCGGAGGTGGAGCAGAGCGTGCGAGACGCCGGGGAGTGGGCCTTGCTGGAGGTGGGCATCTCCCGCATGCACCCCGAACTGGTGACGCTGCTCGGGCGGCTCAAGTTCCGCACCTCCTACGGGCAGAACGTGCTCAACCACCTAGTGGAGTCCGGGCACCTGGCTGGGATGCTGGCGGCCGAGCTGGGCATCGAGCCGGGACCGGCTCGCCGGGCCGCCCTGCTCCATGATCTCGGCAAGGCGGTCACCCACGAAGTGGAGGGCTCGCATGCGCTCATCGGGGCAGAGATCGCCCGTCGCTTCGGAGAGGTGCCGGCCATCGTGCACGGCATCGAAGCCCACCACAACGAGGTGGAGCCGCGCACCCTGCTGGCCGTGCTGGTCCAGGCCGCCGACGCACTCTCCGCTTCCCGCCCGGGCGCGCGGCGGGAGGCATTGGAGTCGTACGTGCGCCGCTTGGAGCGTCTCGAGGAGCTGGCCGGTGACTTCGACGGGGTGGAGCGGGTGTTCGCCATGCAGGCCGGGCGGGAGGTCCGGGTGGTGGTCGACCCGGGGAGGGTCGACGACCTGAGCTCCTACGACCTGGCACGCCGCATCGCCCGGCGGCTGGAGGAGGACCTGCAGTATCCCGGCCAGATACAGGTGACGGTGATCAGGGAGCTGCGAGCCAGCGACTACGCCCGATGACCGTCCAGATCGGCCTGCCTTCCGTGCGGCGCAAGGAGCGCCGCCTTCCTACCCGGGTGGGGCGCGGCTACTACCTGCGCACATTCGGTTGTCAGATGAACGAGAACGACAGCGAGCGCATCGCTGCCCTGCTGGAAAGCGACGGGATGGCGCGGGTGGACCACGTGGAGCAGGCGGATGTCATCGTGCTCAACACCTGCTGTGTGCGTGAGAACGCCGACAACAAGCTCTACGGCAATCTCGGCCACTTGAAGCCCCTGAAGGACCGAAACCCCTACCTGCGCCTGATGGTGGGCGGCTGTCTGGCCCAGAAGGACCGCGGCCTCGTGCAGGAAAAGGCTCCCTGGGTGGACGTGGTGTTCGGCACCCACAACATCCACCGGGTGGTCGAGCTGCTCGACTACGCCGACCAGTGGGGGGGCATCACCGAGATCACCGAGGAGACCGAGACGGCCCCCTGGCTGTTGCCCGCCCGGCGAGATCTGCCCTACTCGGCCTGGGTAACCATCCAGATCGGCTGCGACAACTCCTGCACCTTCTGCATCGTCCCCCACGTGCGAGGCAAGGAGGTGAGCCGCCGCCCTGGCGACATCGTGCGCGAGGTGCGCGACCTGGTGGCGGACGGGGTGGTGGAGGTGACGCTGCTCGGCCAGAACGTCAACTCCTACGGACGCGACCTGGCCCTGGAGGGGCGCCGCCGCCCCATCTTCGCAGAGCTGCTCCGCCGGGTGGGAGCGGTGGAAGGGATACGGCGCCTCCGCTACACCAGCCCCCACCCCAAGGACTTCCGGGAAGAGGTCGCTCAGGCGATGGCCGAGACGGAGGCGGTCTGCGAGCAGCTCCACCTGCCCCTGCAAAGCGGCAGCGACCGCATCCTGGCCCGCATGCACCGCGGCTACAACGCCGAGCGGTACTTGGGCAAGCTCGAGATGGCCCGACGCTACGTGGCCGGGCTGGCTGTCTCCACCGACATCATCGTCGGCTTCCCGGGCGAGACCGAGCAGGACTTCCAGGACACTCTGGAGGTGGTGGGCGAAGCCGATTTCGACAGCGCCTACACCTTCATCTACTCCCCGCGGCCCGGCACCCCGGCGGCCGAGATGGACGAGCAGCTCCCCACCGAAGTAGTGCAGGAGCGCTTCGCACGCCTGGTGGCCCTGCAGGAGCGCATCTCCTTGGAGCGCAATCGCCGGCTGGTGGGGGAGCGCCTGGAGGTCCTCGCGGAGGGGCCCTCGAAGAAGGACGCCCGGGTGGCCACCACGCGCACCCGCACCAACAAGGTGGTGCACGTACCGGGCCAGTTCCCCGTCGGTCGTTTCCTCGACGTGGAGGTGGTCAAAGCAGCTCCCCACCACCTGCTCGGGAGAGTGGCCTGACCGCCATCGTCGCCCTCGTGGGGCCCACCGCCGCCGGCAAGAGCGAGATCGCCGTGGCCATCGCCGAAGACCTCCATGGGGAGGTGGTCTCGGTCGACTCCATGCAGGTCTACCGGGGCATGGACATCGGCACCGCCAAACCCGGCCCCCATGAACGTGCCCGGGTGCCCCACCACCTGCTCGACCTGGTGGAGCCCGAGGAGATCTTCAGCGTGGCGCGCTTCCAGCGGGAGGGGAGGCAGGTGCTGGCCGGCCTGAGGGAGCAAGGGCGGCCGGCGGTGATCGTGGGAGGCTCGGGCCTCCACTTTCGGGCGCTGGTCGACCCGCTGCGCTTCGCCCCCACCGATCCCACGCTCCGGCGGGAGCTCGAGGAGCTGGAGCCGATGGCCGCCCAAGCGGTGCTGCGAGCGGCCGACCCGGGAGCCGGGAGCCACGTCGACCTGCGCAACCCGCGCCGAGTGGTGCGGGCCTTGGAGGTCCTGCGACTCACGGGAGCGACGCCATCGCAGCGGGCCGGAAGCCGAGAGGCTCGGGAGGTGCGACGCTACCGCCCCCGCCTCGCCTTCTCGGCGGTGGGTATCGATCCCGGCGAGCTGCTGGAGGCCCGGGTCGAGGACCGACTCGAGGAGATGATGGCCGCCGGCCTGCTGGAGGAGGTGGCGGCCCTGGTCGACCGGCTCGGCCCCACCGCCCGGCAGGCGGTGGGCTACAAGGAGCTGCTGCCGGTGGTGCGGGGGAAGGCCTCTCTGGAGGAGGGTTTGGCGGGCGCCTGCCGCGCGACGCTGGAGCTGGCGCGGCGCCAGCGCACCTATTTCCGGCGCGACCCCCGCATCCACTGGATAGCGTGGAGCCCCGATCCCGACCAGCGCCGAGAGGCGGTGCGGCTAGCACTCGAGGAGGCAGGGTTCAGCCGGTGAAGCAGTTCGTGAAGATGGAAGGCCTGGGCAACGACTTCGTGGTGCTGGAGGGCCCGCAGCACCCCAGCGCCCAGCAGGTGGCCGCCTGGTGCGACCGACGCCGCGGGGTGGGGGCCGATGGGGTGCTGGTGGCCACCTCCGTTGATCCATCCCGGGTACGCATGGACTACTGGAACGCCGACGGCACCACCGCCGAGTTCTGTGGCAACGGTCTGCGCTGTGTGGCCCGGTTGGCGTGGGACCGCGGCTGGACCGAAGGCAGCTCATTCGTGGTGGAGACTCCGGCCGGAGATCGGCCGGTGGCGGTCGGGCACGACGGCGAGGTCCGGGCACTGCTCGGCTCACCCGAGCTGCAGGAAGAGACCGAGGTGGCCGGGGTGTCGGTCCGCCCCGTGCGGCTGGGTAACCCCCACGCGGTGGTGCTGGTGGATGATCCGGTTCGGACCGCAGTGGGCGAGCTGGGCCATCGCATCGGCGGGGACCGGCGCTTCGCGCAGGGCGCCAACGTCGAGTTCGTGACCGTCCGCAGCCCGCGTCTGCTGGAGGTGCGAGTCTGGGAGCGGGGGGTGGGGGAGACCCTCGCCTGCGCCAGCGGTGCCGGGGCCGCCGCCGCGGTGGCTCATCGCTTGGGCCGGGCGGAGGCCACCTCCACGGTTCTCCTCCCCGGCGGTGAGCTGCACGTGGAGATCGACCGCCAGGGGGTGTGGGCCAGCGGCCCGGCCCGCTACGTCTTTCGTGGCCAGTGGGAGGAGGCGTCCGCATGACGGAACGTGCCCTGTTGGTGTCGGTCACCACCGGCAGCGTGGAGGAGGCGGAGGCGTCGCTGGAGGAACTCGCCCGCCTGGCGGACACGGCCGGAGCAACTGCCGTGGGCTCGATGCTGCAGCGCCGCCCGCGCCTCGAGGCCGCCACCCTGGTGGGACGCGGCAAGGTGGAAGAGCTGGCCGGGGATGCGGCCGCCGATCAGGTGGATCTGGTGATCTTCGACAACGAGCTCACGCCGGCCCAGGAGCGGAATCTCTCTCGAGCGCTCCACCGACCGGTGCTCGACCGCACGGCGCTGATCCTCGACATCTTCGCCCAGCACGCCACCAGCCGGGAGGGGAAGGTCCAGGTGGAGCTTGCGCAGCTCGAGTACCGGTTGCCCCGCCTGCGGGGCCGCGGCGTGGAGCTCTCCCGCCTGGGCGGCGGCATCGGCACCCGGGGACCGGGAGAGACCCAGCTCGAGGTCGACCGGCGGCGCATCCAGGCCCGCATCGCCAAGCTGCGGCAGGAG
The DNA here is from genome assembly GCA_030776765.1 of Actinomycetota bacterium. Taxonomy (GTDB): domain Bacteria; phylum Actinomycetota; class Acidimicrobiia; order Spongiisociales; family JALYHC01; genus JALYHC01. The sequence continues at coordinate 7,330 of JALYHC010000033.1, forward strand.
CTTGACGAGCTGGGCCGCACTCGCCGCGTCAAGCGCGCCCATCGCCAGCGCCGAGAGGTGCCGGTGGTGGCGCTGGTCGGCTACACCAACGCCGGGAAGTCCAGCCTGCTCAACTCCCTCACCGACGCCGGGGCGCTGGTGGAGGACCAGCTCTTCTCCACTCTCGACCCCACCACTCGGCGCCTGCAGCTTCCCAGCGGGCGATTTGTGCTGGTCTCCGACACGGTGGGATTCGTCCGCAAGCTCCCCCACCAGCTGGTGGAGGCCTTCCAGTCGACCCTGGAGGAGGCGGCCGAAGCGGACCTGCTGCTGCACGTGGTGGACGTCTCGGCGGCCCACCCCGAGCAGCAGATCGCTGCGGTGCGGGAGGTGCTGGGCGAGATCGGCGCCAGCCTGGTGCCGGAGCTCCTGGTGGGCAACAAGGCGGACGACGCCGACGAGACCTCGCTGGCTCGTTTTCGAGCGACCCACCCCGAGGCGGTGGTCGCCTCGGCAGTCAGCGGGGAGGGCCTCGACGAGCTGACGACCAAAGTCGGGGAAGCCCTCGCCCGGCTCTACCGGCGGGTGGAGCTCCTGGTGCCGTTCTCCGAGGGGTCGCTAGTGGCTCGCCTGCACGAAGTGGCGGAGGTGCTGGAGGAGGAGTACCGGGAAGACGGGACGTGGATGCGCGTTCGCCTGCCGGTGGGGGAGCTGGAACGAAGCCTGGAGTTCGTGGAACCCGAGCCTCCCACCCAGGCGGCACAAGCCTGAGCGATCAGGGGAGGTGGCGCAGGACCGCCACCACCTTGCCGAGCAGCTCGACGCCCTGGCGGAAGTGCATCGGCAGGTAGGCGGGGTTCTCGGAGATCAGCACCACCTCGCCGTGCCGCCGCCGCAGACGCTTCACAGTGGCTTCCTCACCATTGACCAGCGCCGCCACGAAATCGCCGTCGTTGGCGTCGGGCTGGCGCCGCACCACCACGTAATCGCCGTCGAAGATGCCGGCACCGGCCATCGAATCACCGCGGACCCGCAGCATGAAGACCGGTCCGTTTCCGACCAGCTCGACCGGCAACGGGAAGACCTCCTCGATGTCCTCCTCGGCAAGGATGGGGGAGCCGGCGGCGATCCTCCCCACCAAGGGGACCTCACGGGTGGGCGAACGCTGCAGAGTCTCTGGCTCCTGGCTCAGCTCGACCACCTCGATGGCGCGGGGCTTCGTTGGGTCGCGTCGCAGGTGGCCGGAGCGGACCAGGGCGCTCAGGTGGCTGTGCACGGTGGAGGGGGAGCTGAGGCCCACTTCCTCTCCGATCTCTCGCACCGAGGGTGGATAACCTCGCTCTGCCACCCTGCGGCGGATCAGGTCCAGGATCTCCCGTTGCCGTTTGCTCAGCCTTTCCATTTGCCCCTCCAGGATACTCGCTGGCCGCTCCGGGTTCAAACATACGTTCGGTCTTGACACCGAACCTACGTTCGGTATCGTACACACGTTCGTGTCACACCCTTGTCCTAGCGTGATTCGGGAAGCGAGCCAGGAGGGAGCAGCCGTGACGAGCATCTCACCCCTGTCGAGGGTGACGGTCCTCCTCATCGCCGTCGTCGCGGTCTCCTCCCTCCTGCTCGCCTCCGGGGTGCAAGCGAGCGGCAGCCCCCCAGCGACCGAGCACTACATCGTTCGGGCCGGGGACACCCTCTGGGAGCTGGCCGGGCGAGTCACGGCTCCCGAGGGAGATCGGCGGGAGGCGGTCCACCAGATCAGACACCTGAACGGACTGCAGGACAGCACACTCATGCCCGGCCAGGTGCTCGAGATCCCTGACCCCGCCTCGCCATGACGCCCTCCCCCGCTCGCGCCTCTTCTCCCTCTGGCCGAGGAGAGGGCAGCGAGCCTATCCCTCACCTCGACGGTACCCTCCCATGGTATGCGCTGTCCCTTTTGCGGCCGTGGCGATACTCGGGTGGTGGACAGCCGCCCGGCAGAGGGAGGTGTCAGCATCCGGCGGCGGCGCCACTGCGACCGCTGCGGCAACCGCTTCACTACCTACGAGCGAACCGATCTTCCCCTGGTGGTGTCCAAGCGGGATGGGCGCCGGGAGCCTTTCCAGCTGGAGAAAGTTCGCCGGGGTCTGGAACGGGCGCTCACCGGTCGTCCCGGTGGGCCGGGGATCGTGGAGGAGCTGGTGGGGCGCGTCGAGGAGTTGGCCAGGCGCCGGGCGCCGGAGGTGAGCTCGGACGAGATCGGCCGGGAGGTGCTGACCGGGCTGCGCCAGCTCGACCAAGTGGCCTACCTGCGGTTTGCCAGTGTGTACAAGGACTTCCAGGGGGCCCGGGACTTCGAGCGGGAGGTGGCCGCCCTCGAGGGGGAGGCCGGTTAGTTCGGCTGCCGGGAGCCCAGCACGATCTCCGCCTGGTCGAGCAGGGACTCCGTGTCGTCGAACTGCTCGCCGACTGCCTGACGGATCCTGCCCAGCGGGCCGGCGAGGTCGTTGCGAGCCGATGTGATGGCCTGTTCCATCCTGGCCACCAAGGTGGTGGCCCGGTCGACATCCTCCCTACGCAACGCCTCCAAGTAGGAGGCTTGCCAGGACTCGAGGCGTTCGGCCAGTCCCTGCAGGCCGGCCCGATGCTCGGCCAGCATGCCGTCTTGGGGAAGCTGGTCGATCACCTCCAGCGTGTCGGCCAGCGCCATGGCGAGTGCCACCCGAAGCTCATCAATCTCCCCGGACGTGGCCGAGAGGGGAAGGGCAGGCAGGCGGAAGGCTCCCTGGAGCAGCAGGCGATAGTTGAGAGCGTTGGTGAGGCGCTCCTGAGCGGCCAGGGCCCCGTCGGCAGCTTGCTGCAGTCGGTTCCTGGCGGGCGACAGTGCCTGGATGGGGACATCGGAGGCCAAAGGGGGAGGATGGGGCAGGGGCTGACGGGCCAGCAGGGAGAGCTCCAGGGCGCGGGCCTCGAGCTGGGCGAGGGGTCGGGCGACCCCGGAGAGTTGGGCGACGGGCACCTTCGGATCGGTGATCAGGCGGCCGGCCTCTCTCGCCTGCGGGAGGACCTCTTGCATCTCATCGACGGCGCCCGCGTAGCGCGACGCCACCTCTTCGGCGCGGCTCTGGGGGATGCGGGTGGCAGCCAGGAGGAGCACGAAGGCCCCCACGGCCAGCAGCACGGCCAGGATGAGCACCGACCAGCGGAACGAACGGGGAACGGCGGCAGGGGCAGGTGCCGCCTGGGGTGTCCACTCCTCGGCGGCCTCCTGAGTGTCGGCGCGTGAGCCGGCCTCCCAGAGGCGCTGAATCAGCCGACCGGTGTCCACGTCCTCCTCGTCTTCCTCCGCCACATCAGACAAGGTGGGGAGCCGCTCCCACAGCTCGCTCGGCCGGGGTGGCCGAGAAGCCCCATTTTGGCGCAATTCCGTTCGCCGTGCCGGGAGGGTGAGGACCTGGGATGCCGAGGCGTACTCGACCTCCGGCTCCGCCAGCCCAAGGAACTCGAGCACCGGCAATTCGTAGGAGCCTTCTTCCGGCGAGGCTTCCCAGGAGAGACTGGAGTCGATGCCTCCCGGATCAGGCATCCTGGGCGGCCGCTGGGGTGGGAGGTCCTGGGAGAATGCCGGGCGCGCTGCCGCCGGGGGTTCCTCGTGCCCGGGGTAGTAGCGAGCAAAGAGGTAGGGAATGCGATCGCCAATTCGGCGGAGCCGCTCACCCGCCGAGGCGAAGGCGCGCCGGATGATCTCCTCCAGTCCGGCAGCCAGGCGCCGACCACCGGGCCTCATCAGGAGGTCGGCCTGAGCAAGTGCCTGTTCGAGGCGGTCTCGGGATCGGCGTAGGTGGGGTGAAGCCTGCCGAACGGCGGCTTGGAGGTCGTCGATCGCCCTTCGGGTCAGGTGCTCGCCGGCGGCCACGAGACGTTCCAGCAGTGCGAGGAGGCGCACCACCAGGTCCTCGAGACCCCTGACAGTCTGCTCCGGAGACCAGCCGGCGGCGGCGCGATGGCGACCGGGACGGGAATGGCGGGGGGCGACTTCCACCCAGTGACCGGCGAGGCACCTTCTCCCTCGGACGGTGACCTCGGCGGCGCAAGCTTGGCAATAACCTTGAGCCACGAGTTCTCCCTATCGTTTCCGCCCGATGGGAGCCCCTCGGCACAATGTGTCCCCATGAAGATACTCGTTCGAAGGCTCGATAGGGAATTACCTCTGCCTCGTCGCGCTCATGAGGGGGATGGGGGAGTGGATCTCTACGCCCGTCGATCGGTCTCCCTGGCGCCCGGCGAACGCGCTTCGGTGCCGACCGGCATCGCCGTGGCCATCCCCGACGGCCATGCCGGCCTGGTGGTGCCGCGCAGCGGATTGGCGGCTCGAGACGGGGTAGGGGTGGTGAACGGGCCGGGAGTGGTCGATGCCGGCTATCGGGGGGAGGTGCATGTGCTGCTGATCAACCATGGCAGTCACCCCGTGACGCTGGGACGAGGCGAGCGCATCGCCCAGCTGGTGGTGGTACCTGTGGAGGTCGAGGAGTTGGTCGAGGTGGACGAGCTGCCTCCCTCAACTCGAGGGGAGGGAGGCTTTGGATCGACGGGACGATGAGCCGAAGAGGTTCACTAACATGCTGGTGACGCGGACGTGGCTCAGTTGGTAGAGCATCACCTTGCCAAGGTGAGGGTCGCGGGTTCGAATCCCGTCGTCCGCTCCAAACGCTGCCACCCGCATCGTGAAACGACTTGCCCCGAGCCGGGATGGAGGAAGATCTCGCCACACTCGCTGCGGCACTCGTTCGTCACCCCCGCCCTCGACGCCGGAGACGCCTCCGCGACGTGAAAGAAGCAGCGTCCCACGCCGACCCGAGGACGAGGATGCGCTACGAGGGCAAGACAGTCCTCGAGCGGCAGCGGTTCGCTTGATGCCCCAATAGTTTCTGCCAACCGAGCACTACCATCCGTTGGGGCCGCTTCGGAGTGGATCCTGACTCCGAGCGATCGCCCCAGTAGGTGAGGAGCAGATGCTCGGATGCGGCAATGCCGAGGCGGCATGCCAGTCTTGAGGCTCGCCGATTCGACCTGGACAGCCACGAGGCGCTCCCTTCCCAAAGACGAGGTCGAGACCCGTCCTCTCTTCCGTGCCGCACCACGCCCCCCGGGCCAGCGCGATCATCCCCACGGACATGAGCCAGACCCCTGAGTTTCATGAGGCGCTCACTATGTTCAGCCGGGCCTTCGCCGCTGGGGATGCCGAGGTGTTCGTTGCTCTGTTCGCCGATGACGCTCGAGTCCTCCTGCATGAGCAATCCGTGCTGGTCGGGCGGGCTGCCATCGGGCAGACGTTCAGCGAGCTCTTCGCCACAGTTGACACCGCGACGTTCGAAGTCGACTACGACATCGTTGATGTCCACGGCGACCGTGCCTACGTGCTGGCAACCTTCCGTGAGACGCTCCGACCCAAAGATGGCGCACCTGCCATCGAGGTGGACGGACGGCTCGTGTGCTTCTGGCACAGACAGGAAGGTGGCACATGGAGGGTGACTCGGGTACTGACCGGTCGTGCCTCCCCTGACCGCCTGCACTCGTGATCGCATCCCGCGGTCCCCACGAGCAGGATCCGGCAGAGGGGACGCCGGCTGGGGTACCCGCCACAGGATCACCTGATCGGGCCCTCATGACCGAGCAGGTTGCGCATCCAAGCAGGATCGGCACCTAGCGAGCGCCCACGCGGTACTAGGGGTCGCCTGGCCCTAAGTGAGACTCGACGACGAAGGGGCGGCTTGAAAGCCGCCCCTTCGTGTAGTGCCGCCCTCGTGCCTACCCGGCAGGCGGCGGCATGGGCCGCAACTCCAGCGCCCGGGCGAGGAAGGAGGCCATCTGGTCTCTCGGCACCGCATCGGTTGGGCAGTACAGAGTCCCGTCGGCGCTGCATCCCTGCGTGATGCCCGCTGCCGCCAGGGCATTGATGGCCGGCTCATGGATGGAGCCGTCGTCGTCGGTGAAGAAGTCGACGTTCGAGAATCGCAGCCCCAGCGCCCGAGACAGGAAGGATGCCATCTGCTCCCGGCTCACCGAGTCTGTTGGGCAGTACAGCGTCCCGTCGGCGCTGCAACCCTTGGTGATCCCCGCCGCGGCCAGCGCGTTGATGTCGGCTTCGTGAATGGATCCCTCGTCATCCGTGAAGAAGTCCCGGCCGGATGGATCGGGCGGAACTCCGAAGGCCCGCACGATGAAGGACGCCATCTGCTCCCGGGTCACCGAGTCGGCAGGGCAGTATTCGGTCCCGTCCGCCGTGCAACCCTGCGTGATGTCGGCGGCGGCCATGGTCTCGATGTTCCCCTCATGCAGGTTGCCGTCATCGTCGGTGAACGTGCCTCCCGCGCTTCCCGGGGGCGGCAGGGCTCTGGTCTGGCCGCGGATCTCACCACCCGGGTTGGCCTCGGTGTGCACGTTCACGTAGGCGTCGCCGGCCCGCATGTGCTGAAGCAGCTCGTCCATGGTGGCCCCGAAATCCTCCTCCAAACACTGGGCGTCGGCGGCGGACACCGCGATGAGCTCGTCCTCGGAGACAGTTCCCGAGGCCAGTGTCCCGTTCCGGGCCACCGGCCCGTTGCTCGCCGAGAAGAGGAAAGTCACCACCGGACCATTCTCGCCGGGTGCGCACAGGTGGATGTGCGCTTGGACGATGTCCTCGAGCCCGTAGGTGACCAGCACGTAGTCCAGTTTCTGCGGGTCTGACTCGGTGACGCTCAGGGCAGCAGCCCCCTGCCCCTCGGTCTCCACCTGCGGGACCTCTTCCTCGCCCGACAGGTCGGCATAGAAGTTGAACGCCTCTCCCGCTTCCTGCCCCAACGCCGGCGCAGCGAACAGCAGTGGTACGAGCAAGAGAACGGCGAATGCAATCGTCAGTTTCTCGTTCACGGTGCGTCTCCTTCCACCCGCGATGGCCCCCCTCCTGCCGAAAGATACGGATGTCGGCTCCGGGCGGTTCTCGATCGGCCGCGGCCGTCCCTTCGGACCCTAACAATCTGAGAACGATGGAGAGCGGGGAAACCCAGTAGGGATGCAGTACGCTCGCCTGCCTGCAGGTCGGGGTCCCATCGTGAGCGACCGGTAGCGCAAGTCCCGACGCGGGAGTCACCCGATCCCAGCGACCGTCATTCCCTCCGACGCCGCGGCATCAAGAAGCGCTCCAACGCCGGCGAGGACGACGAGATCCGGATCGCGTACTCGATCCGCGGCGGCGAGGTGGACAGCGTCGTAGCCGAGCAGCCCGTGAGCCTCGGCGAGATCACCAGCGCGGCGAGCGAGAGCGTCGTCGATGTCGACGAGATCGAGCTCCTCGTACCTGGAATCGAACTCAGTTACGGCGTCCTGAAGCTGGCGGGCTGTGAGCCTTCCGAGACGGTGCGCCTGGGCAAGTGCAGCGCGGCCTCTGGATAGACGAGACAGACGCTGACGACGCGGTCGGCTCCATTCCACAACGACGCGACGGCCGCCCTCGGAGCGGACGACGGGATTCGAACCGGCGACCCTCACTTCGGAGGGGTTGGGGGGAGGGTACCGCCTAAAATCAGGTGGATCACGGCGGCGTGGCCGAGTGGATAGGCAAGGGTCTGCAAAACCCTCTACTCCGGTTCAATTCCGGACGCCGCCTCTCCAAGAAGCCTTGCAGGGCACGGGATTTCGCCGATTCAGCCCCTCTTGGAACCGTGCTCACTCTCCGATGTAGTCCATGGTGAGCCGCCACGGTGCGTCAAGATTCGCAGCGGTAACGGAACAACGGCCCACCAAGACGAGAAAAGGGGGCTCGAAGGGGATTGCGTCCATGGAAGAGGTGGGAGAAAGCGGGCCGAGAGCGCCGGGGGCGTGACCCACCCGACGCCCCCAGCCCTGCGGTGGCCGGGGGAGAGGAACCCGGCCGAGGAATCGGCCCGAACGGGCCGGGTTTGCCCAGTGTAGGAAGTGCCGGGCGAGTTTTTGGAGGCGTCTAAGAGGCTCTGAGGAGTCCCGTTTTTCGCGCTCTCGCCCTCAGGTGGCCGCCAAGCGGCCTCTGTGAGCGGCTAGCCGATTATCCGCTCGCACCTCGCTGCACAACGGTGAGAACGTAAAATAGGGCCCGAGCCACAAGATGTTGTGGTCGCCGGCGATTGGTGGGGCTATTTTCATCCATCCGGGTGGCCCGGCGGGCCGTGGAGTACTTTTAGGAAGCCAGCGCCCCGCGCATGGACCCGCCCTCCCTCCGAGCTGCCATCGGTACCATCCGGCTGGTTGAACTCGGGAGACGCCTGCAGGACCCCCTCATGTCGACCACCGCCGACAACCTTCGAGCCGCTCGTTCAGCTCCTGGATCTCGTCTCCGAGCAGTGACTCGCAGTTCAGGGCAACAACAGACCCGACCTGCTTCTTTGACCGCGGGAGGCTTGGACCGCTTGAGCATTACCGCCCTCAGCCCACGGATGCCAGCCTCCTCGCGACCCGGGGGCGTCTCCCTCCCCCGCTTGCTGGGCCGGGGGGTTTAGGGGTTCCTGATTAGGTGGGTGGTGTGGGCGCAACTGCGTGGGTAACGGGGTAGCGGAGATTGCCGGGGCCTTGCGCTGGCCCCCGTGGCCGCCCGATCGGTATCGATGCACGCCCGCGGTGAACGCAGCCCGGCATTCAGGAGCTGGCCTCGATGGCAGCTCGTAGTCGGTCGGCGAGTGCCCGCTGTTCGTCGGCCGTCAGTGCAAGGACGCCATTCGTCTCCACCATCAGCGCCCGAAACTGCTGCTCGTCGTAGGGGATGCCTGGTGGTAAGGCAGCGACGTGCCAGTGGACGTGCGCGTTCCCCTGTTGGCTCCCGAGGCTGAGGATGTAGATCCGCTCGGTAGGCACCGTCGCCGCTACGGCCCGAGCGACCCGGTGAACGACCTCTTGGAGACGAAGGTACTCGTCGATCGAGAAGTCGCCGACCACCGCCTCTCGATGCTCGATTGGTGCAATGAGCACGTAGCCGAGCAGCACGTGAAAGTTCGGCAGGAACGCGATGTGACGGTCGTCGCGGAACACAACGTGGGCAGGAAACTCGCTGTCGCCGTTCGCGATGCCGCACAGGAAGCACCGTCCTGTGCGCACCCGCTCGACGTACGAATTCAGGTCGAACTCGACCCGCTCCTCCTCCGGCATTGCCGCAGTATCGCTCTCTTCATTCTCGTCGCAACCCAACGACCTTGCACTGCCCTCGGGTCGGAAGATCGTGACCTCTTCCGCGGACAGCGTGGTTCATCTGCCGTCCCGGCGCTCCCAGGGCGTCCCGGAGCGTCTGGAGGGCCTCTAGCGGTCCTTCTGGCGCTTCACCGCTGCTCGGCCCTGATCGACCTTGCGCCGCCAATACATCGAGGACTCGGAGCCGGCCGTGGAGAGGACCAGCAGCTGGGCGTCGGCTCGAGCCGCCATGGCGGGAACCAGCGTCAGCTCCCGGCGCTCGTCCTGGTCGGCCCAGGCCTCGTCGATGATGCCCAGGTCGACCGTCCGGCCGTGTCCTGCGCCGGGCGTGGTGGGCTGCACCTCGAACCGAGAGCCGTTGCGGAACTCGACGGCCTCGAAGCCGGCCGCTCTCGAGATCCTCTTCACCGCGGACCCCAGCCGGGAGCCCTCGATGATCGGAACGAAGTCGTTCTGGAACTTCTTACGAGCGTCGTGGCCCGTCTGGGCGGTGTAGATCACCGTCTGCGGCTTGCCTCGCAGGAGGCACCGCTCCAGCGCCCAGATGAGTGCCAGAGAGGACTTACCGCTCTGCCGGGGGACCGCCACCACCATCTCCCGGTAGAAGGGAACCCCGGTGGCCTCGTCGTACTCGGTCCCCACCCGGATGGTCCCCCGCTGCCACGGCATCAGCCGGAGGCCGAGCTCGCCGGCCAGCTTCTCGAAAGCGGCGAGGCGGTGGGCTGCACCAGGGGTTGGCGCAGTCCCGTAGCGGGGCGGTGGGCCGAAGTCGTCAGACATGATGGTCTCCTTGGGTCACTGGGTTTGTTGGGGCCGAACACACATTCACTGGTCGGTACCCTGATGATCTCGGCCTGCGCGGCGGGTGCGAGCGAGCCGGGGGATATCTCGACCCCGGCCTCGTCGGCTGGCCCCGACACCTGTCCGGTGACTGTTCCTCCACAGCCGGGCTTCGTGCCCCCAGAACCGTATCCCCCTGAGCTCGAGCCGGCGTATGAGGCCGTCTGGTACGGAACCCCCGAACTTTGGACCATGCTCGATCCGGAGGGTGAAGTATGGAGGGATCTACCGGTTGGAACAGACGGCAGCCTGGGTCAGAAGACGATCTGGTGGAGCGAGAACTACTCGCCCGGAGACCCGGCGGAAATCACCGTCACAGCAGACCAGATCTCTCTGGGTCGGCTCCCACGGTTGAGGTAGGTGGACCAGGCGGAGGCGGCTTCACTCCCTTCCTCCGGAACTTCATCCTCGTCGGCGTGGAACTCCCAGAACCGGGATGCTGGGAAGTCACCGCCAGCTACCAAGGAGCTGAGCTCACGTACGTGGTTCAAGTCGAGAAATGAACCACCGCTACGTTGAAGAACGCCGGTTGAGCGACGCTAGCAAGGCATCCGCGGCCAACTTTGGTTGCGTGACTGTCGAGATGGTGGAGTCACTGCCGAGCCGCGCCGGGATCGCGCAGATGACTTCATGCAGGTCGTTGACATCACCGGTCCCGCTGCCGTCGGCAAGACGACCGTGGCGAAGAGTGTCCAACACGACCCTTTCCCTGGGGACCGTCACGGTGACGGCCCGAGCTACGAGATAGAACGACTCCTTGGAGGGCCAGGTACTGGTCGATCGAGAAGTCGCCGACGACCGCCTCACGGTGCTCGAGCGGCGCCAACAGCACGTAGCCAAGCAGCACGTGGAAGTTCGGCAGGAAGGCAGTGTCGCGTTCATCGCGATACACGACGTGCGCCGGAAACCTCGGGTCTCCGCTGACGATCCCGCAGACGAAGCAGGGTCCCCCCAGAACTCGCTCGACGGAGGACTCCAGGTCGAAGTCGACCCGCTTCTCCTCGGGCATCTGCACAGTGTCTCCTATGACTTGCCCCGTGGGCCGCCAGACCCGGCGTTGGGAGACGGCGAAGCGAATATTGCTGGCTCGGGCGCGGTTGGGCCATCCGACTGACCCTGGTGCACCGACCTGGGCGACGCACCGAAAAGCGTTCGCAGCGTCATGCAGCCGGCGGTAGGTGGCAGCGCGGCGCAGCGCTAGCGATCACCCGATCGGTGGCGGTGACCAAACGGATCCGCTGGGGACCCAGCCACCCTTCGCGACGCGCGACGCGCGGCCGATGGTCCACACTGCGCTTCGCCCCTCGACGAGGCGAACGATGTCGCCAACGGCGTCTTGGGATCCCAAAGGGTCGGGGCGACGGCGACAATGTCTGGGAGGTTCTCCCAATCTCCTCGGTCGGGATCGTGGTCAACCGATCGAATGTCGCCGCCGCAGGCACGAGATAGAGACAGCAGAACGTCTCTATCAGCGCGTGAGCGCGACCGCAACCTTTGTTAGGTCGCCCCGCATCCGAGGCCGCTACCCAGGATGCGGCCAGCGCTCTCCCTCAGGGCCGGTGAAACCGACGCCGCTGGGTTGGGCTGTTGAGGTCGACGCGGTAGGCCATGCCGTGCACCACCACTTGGGTGGTGGAACCAGCACAAGATGGTCAGTTGTTCATCGCCGCTCTCTCAGAACCGATCCCGAAGTGCCGCTATGGGCGGTTAGGCAATAGGGGGGTTATCGCTCGAGAACTCTCGACCTACGCACCCAGGTAGCGGACCAGGGCGGTGGCAGCGGCCGCCGAGAGGATCACCGCGAGGGGCGGCAACCGGAGAAGGAGCGCTCCCGCTGCTGCGAGGAGACCAACGGCTCGCCCATCGACCGACAGCTCACCTTGTGCCGTGAACCCCTGGGTCACCACGAGTGCGGCGAGGAGCGCCGGGGCCAGCATCCGAAGCACCCCGAGGAGACGGGGAGACAGCCGGTGATCTCGAACGAGGAGCGGTCCGGCGGCTTTGAGCAGGATGGTGACCGCTCCGAGCCCCACCACGACCGCCCAACCGGTGCTCATCGACTCCTCGACCCGAGGAGGGCCGCCCCCGCGGCCAGCACGATCGGCACCCCGGCGGGTAGGAGCGGGGTGAGGACAACCACCAGGGCGACCGCCAGCCCCGCCACCCGCAGGGCCTCCGGTCGTCCGAGCTGAGGCCACAGCAGGGCCAAAAAGAGCGCCGGGAAGGCGGCGTCGAGGCCCAGGGCCACCGGGTCGATGCTGGACCCCAACCCCAAGGCCCCTACGGCGGTGGCGCCCACGTGCACCACGTAGAGCACCGCGGCCGCCCCGAGGAGCCGCCCCCGATCGACGGTCCCGTCGGGACGCTGGGCCACCGCCCAGGACTCGTCCACGACCGCCTGGGCGGAGAGGAGCCGGCACCAGGAGGAACCACCCAGGGCCGGAGCGGCCGAGAGGCCCATCAGCGCGTAGCGGGCATTGAGGAGGGCGCCGGCCACCACCGCCACCAGGGCGCCGCCTCCCGCCCCCAGGACCGAGACGGCCGCGAACTGGGCCGACCCGGCGAAGGTGGTCCCCGACATGACGATGGCCGCCCATGGAGTCATCCCCGCCGAGCGGGCCAGGACCCCGAAGTAGACACCGAAGGCACCGACGGCCACCGCTAGGGGCAGGACCCCTCGGGCCCCCTCTCGATAGCCGCTGACAGAAGACCTACCGCAACGCCTCGGATCCGATGGGAGCAGCCGAGCCGCGCCCCGCCCCGAGCACGAGGGGCTCATCGTGCCGCCTCCCGTACCGCCGGGACGACCTCGGCGAG
>JALYHC010000034.1 GCA_030776765.1 Actinomycetota bacterium
GGCGATAGCGGTGCCGGCGTTTAGGAACCCGTCCGGTGCGTGCACAGCCCTCCTTCCGCAAGCGCCCCGCTCGGCGGCCTCTTGCAAATCACTCGCAGTGTAGAGGCACTTGCGGGAGACCGGCCGCCGTCTACCCCGCGCAGTCGCTGCACCTGCCGAGAATCGCGAAGTGAAGGCTGTCCGGCACGAAGCCGTACCGGAGGGTGACCCGCTCCAGGGCGGGGCCCAGGTCCTCCAAGGGGATGTCCACTGCACGGCCGCAGTCCTCACACACCAGGTGGTGGTGCTCGGCCTGCTTCGAGAGGTGGTAGACCCCCGGGCCGTGGCCCAGATGCACGTGGTGCAGGAAGCCTAACTCCTCCAGCACGTCCAGGGTCCGGTAGACGGTGGACTGGTCGATCTCGCCGGCCGCCTGGGCAGCCCGGGAGAGGATGTCGGCTGCGCTCAGGTGCTCCTCGGGGGCCTCGGCCAACACCTTGCAGATCACCCGGCGCGCCAGCGTCACCCGCAGCCCGGCGACCCGCAGGGCGCCGATCAGGTGCTCGGAGGTGGTGCGCACCCGCCGATGGTACCGGCGCTCTACTCCCTCCCCACCGCCGGCCACGGGAAAGGCTCCCTCAGTCCCACCAGACGTCGTGGTCGACCACGCCTTGGGCGATGAGGTTCTTTTGGATCTGGCTGGTCCCCTCCACGATGGTGAGCTGGCGGGCGTCGCGGTAGTAGAGCTCGGTGAGGTGATCGGTCATGTACCCGGCCGCCCCCAACAGCTGCACCGCCCAGCCGGAAGCCCGCACCGCCAGCTCGGTGGCGTAGTACTTGGCCATGGAGAGGAAGGGGGCATGCTCCTTGCCGAACTTCCCCTCGTCGACCAACCGGGCCCCCCGGTAGGTGAGCAGGCGAGCCGCCTCGATCTCGGTGGCCAGGTCGGCGTAGATCCAGCGGATGCCCTGGAAGTCGGCGATGGTTTGCCCGAAGGCCGGCCGCTGGCGGTCGTACTCCACCGCGTACATCAGAGCGCCCTCGGCCAGTCCGATGCCCCGCGCCGCCACGATGGGGCGCATGGAGTTGAGCGACAGCATGGCCGTCTTGAAACCACTGCCCTCCTCACCCAGGCGGAGCGATTGGGGGACGGAGACGCCGTCGAACGTCACCTGGGCGGTGGCCACCGCCTTGACACCCATCTTGCGGTCCACCCTCCCCACCGTCACCCCCGGGGACTCACGGGGGACGATGAAGGCCGAGAAGCCCCGATGCCCCGCCTCCGGGTCGGTCTTGGCGAACACCACGTAGAAGTCGGCCACGGTGGCCCCGCTCATCCACACCTTGGTGGCTTGCAGGCGATAGCTGTCGCCCTCCCGCTCGGCCCGCGAGGTCTGCCCGGCCACCCACGAGCCGGCTCCCGGCTCGGAGAGGGCAAAGGCGCCTCGCAGCGAGCCCTCGGCCACCCCCCGCACCCACCTCTGCTTCTGCTCCTCGGTACCGGCGATGAGGATGGGCCCGGTAGCCAGGCGGGAGAGGAGCAACAGGAGGGCGGACGACTGGCAGTACTTGGCCACCTCCTCGATGGCCAGCACCAGGCCCAGCGTTCCCGCTCCCGAGCCCCCGTACTGCTCCGGGAGGGCCAAGCCCATCAGGCCATGCTCGGCGAAGAGCTGGAAGAGCTCTTCGGGGTACTTCTCCTCCTCGTCGAGCTGGCGGGCCACCGGCTTGACCCTCTCCTGGGCCATGCGGCGGACGGTGAGCTGCAGCTCATGGAGCTCCGGGGGGAGTTCGAAGTTCAAGGCGGCTTCCTCCGAGGCGGGCAGCCAAACCTACCGCAGCGCCGCTGCGGTGTCACCTCGACCCTATGCGGTACGTCGCAGCATGCGGCGCCGCTGCCGCTCGGTGGCCCCGCCCCAGATGCCATAGCGCTCCCGGGCCTGGAGGGCGTACTCCAAGCACTCCTCCTGCACCGAGCAGGCCCGGCAGACGGCCAGGGCCTCCTCGCCCTCCTCGTCTGCCCCGGGAAAGAACATGGTGGGATCCATGCCGCGGCAGGCGGCGCGGAACACCCAGGCATGGCGCTCTTCGTCTCGCAAGAGATCCTGCATGGCGAGCGGGCGGGTGGCTTTCGATCCCGCTTTCACAAAAGACGTATCGGCGGGAGAGAAAGTTCCTTTATCCGTTCCGGTGCCCCGGTCCCGACATGACCGGTCGAGCCTTCTGGGCGCCTGGGCATGCCCTACGGTTGCCGCAATTCCTCCACCAGCTCCGTCTTGCTCCTCTCGGCGCCTTCCGGCAGAACGAGCGGGGGAAAAGGGCAATGTTGCCGCTCGGCCCGGCTGAGGGCGGCCGGCTCCATTAGAATGGATTTCCCGATGGGGATGAGGAGGGCCAAAACGCTGTACTTCGCCTACACCTCCATGATCGCCCCGGAGCGCCTGCAGCAGGTCGCACCCGGGGCCGAGTTCCGATTCATCGCCCATCTCCCCGAGACCCGGCTGATCTTCCCGTCCACCAACGGCAGTTGGGACGGAGCGCTGCCCTCGGTGCGCGCCGAGCCGGGCAACACGGTGTGGGGCGCCATCTTCGAGGTGCCCGACGGAGAGCTCCAGGCCATCGACCGGGCCGAGGCTGCGGAAGGCAGGCGCCGGACGATCCTCTCGGCGATGGACCGGGCCGGTCGCCGCTACGACGTCGTCACCCACGTCCTCGAAGAGGAGAGCAACGGCGAGCTGAGGCCCTCTCGGGAGTACATGACGCTGGTGGTCAAGGGCGGCCGCCATTGGAGCCTGCCTGCGGGGTGGGTGGCCGGCTTGGAAGAGTACGTCGACGACGCCAGCTGGTAGTCCCTGAGGTCCTCCACCAGCTGGGGTCCGGTGGCGCTGGGCGCCTCCGCGGGCCTCGGTGTTGCCCTGCTCTTCGGCCTGCTGGTGTTCGTGGGCACGGGCGGCCCACAAGGGCGGGCGGTGCTCTCGGCGCTGGCGCCCTTCCTCGGCCAGCTCTCCGCCGGCTACGTGGCCGGCCGCTTCGCCCGCCATGCCGCCCTGTTGCACGGGTCCTACGCGGCCCTGGCCCTCCATCTGGCCACTACCACCATCTCACTGGTAGCCGGCGCCCAGCCCGGCTTGCCCAGCCTCTTCTTCTTCACCCTGGTGGCAGGGGTGCTCGGGGCGGCGGGCGGGCTGCTGGTGAACGCTCTCTCGGCTTCGCCCTCGTAGCCCGCCACCCTGCAGTGGGAAGGGAGCCGGGCCGGGGTAGGTTGTAGCCTGTGTCGAGCCCGCCGGGCGGCCGCGGCATCGCCGAGGAAAGTCCGGACTCCACAGGGCAGAGTGCTGGGTAACACCCAGGCGGGGTGACCCGACGGAAAGTGCCACAGAGAGCAGACCGCCGATGGCCGCGAGGCACAGGTGAGGGTGAAAGGGTGCGGTAAGAGCGCACCAGCGCCGGGGGTGACCCCGGCGGCTCGGCAA
>JALYHC010000035.1 GCA_030776765.1 Actinomycetota bacterium
GCGTGGAGTCGGCCGTCGCCGACCACCAGACAGGTCAGGTGACGGTGACTGTCCATCCGCCGGCCGCTGAGGAAGAGGTGAGAGCAGCCGTCGGGCGGCTGGGTCACCGGGTGGTGGGGTGAATGCGGATCGGTGAGCTGGCCGAGCGGGTGGGGGTGGAACCGCCGACCATCCGCTACTACGAGTCGGTGGGGGTGCTCCCCGCGCCGGACCGAACTCCATCCGGCTACCGGTCCTATGACCCGGCCGATGTGGAGCGGCTCCGCCTGGTGGTGATCGCCCGTTCCCTGGATCTGGGTCTGGAGGACATCCGAGAGATCATCGCCCTGCGAGACCGGGGAGTGGCTCCCTGCGGCTATGTGCGCGGCCTGTTGGACCGGCAGGCGGAGGTGATCGCCGGGCGGATCGCCGAGCTGGAGAGGTTGGCATCTGAGCTGGCCGCGCTGCGGCGCCGTGCGGAGGCCATTCCCGACGAGACCATCAATGAGGTGTTGTGCCCGATCCTGCAGCACCGAGGCCACGCCGCCGAGAACGGTGAGAGGGATTGAGGTGTACGAAATGAGATTGATGACACAGACGATCGAAGTGCGGGGGTTTCACTGCACGGGCTGCGCGGACAATCTCGGCAGGGCCCTGCGCTCGCTGGAAGGGGTCATTAGAGCCGACGCCGACTACGAGCAGGGTCGGGTAGAGGTGCGGTTCGACGCCGAGCGGGTCACCGACGACGACATCCGGGAGCGGATCCAGGCCTCCGGTTTCGACACGGGAGGCAGCGAGTGAGGATTCCCGAGGAGAGACCGCAGCCGTGACCGATCGACCAGAGGCACGGGGGACCGGGGAGCAGCCGGGTGCGGACGGCCAGGCGGCCTTCCGGATGAAGATCGGGGGGATGTCGTGTTCGTTCTGCACCTCGACCATCCGCAAGGCCTACTCCCGCATGGAAGGGGTGTCCGAGGTGGGGGTCTCTTTGGCCCATGAGGAGGGCCTGGTCCGCTACGACCCCGAGAAGGTGACCCCCGACGAGCTGCGCCGCACCCTGGAGCAGGTGGGCTACACCTATCGGGATCCCGAGAAGGTGCGGTCCTTCGAGGAGGAGGAGCGTGAGCTTCGGGTCGCCCGGATCCGTCTGATCGTCGCCGGGGTCTTCACCGGTGCCAGCGCACTGTTGATGTTTCTGGGGATGGAGCCGTTCCTGACCGTCCTCGCCCACCCGTTCCTGATGTGGGTGATGCTCACCCTGGCACTGGAGACGATGTTCATCACCGCCTGGTTCGTCAAGAAGATGGCGTGGGCGTCGCTGCGGCGGGGGATCCTCAACCAGCACGTGCTGTTGGAGTTCGCCGCCTTCGCCGGGCTGGCGGGCGGCTTCCTGGGGCTGTTCGTCGACCCGCAGTTCCCGGCCGGGCACTTCTTCGCGGTGGCGACGTTCGTCACCGCCTACCACCTCCTCTCCGACTACGTCTCCAAGGTGGTGCGCACCCGTTCCTCCCAGGCGGTGCGGCGGCTGATGGATCTGCAGCCCGACACCGCCCGGGTGATCCGCAAGGGGCAGGAGGTGGAGATACCGGTCGACGAGGTCGAGGTTGGCGACCGGGTGCGGATACGGCCCGGCGAGTCGGTGCCGGTCGACGGCCGGGTGCTCGAAGGGGTGTCGGCGGTGAACGAGTCGCTGGTCACCGGCGAGCCGATCCCAGCGGAGAAGGTGACGGGAGACGAGGTGATCGGCGGATCGATCAACCAGACCGGGTCGCTGGTGGTGGAAGTCACCCGGGTGGGCGAGGACTCATTCCTCTCCCAGGTGGCCCGCTCCATCGAGGAGGCCCGGGCCCTCCGCCCCGGGGTGCTGCAGCTGGTCGACACGGTCCTCAAGTACTTCGTACCTGGGGTGCTCGGGTTCGCAGCCGCCGGTTTCCTGGGCTGGACCCTCATCCCGGTCCTCCTCGGGGGAACCCCGAACTTCTTCCGGGCCACCTTCGCCGCCCTGGCCGTGCTGGTGCTCGGCTACCCGTGCGCGTTGGGGATGTCCACCCCCCTGGCAATGATCCGCGGTGGGGGAGAAGCGGCCGAGAAAGGCATCCTGATGCGTTCGGGGGAGGCGTTCCAGATCATGGGGGAGATCCGCACGGTCGTATTGGACAAGACCGGCACCATCACCCGAGGCGAGCCCCGGGTGCGGGCGGTGGTGGCGGTGGGCGAACCCGACGAGGACGGGGTGCTGGCGACGGCCGCGTCGGCCGAGTCGGCCAGCGAGCACCCGGTCGCCCGTGCCATCGAGGAAGCCGCCGAGGACCGCGGCCTGGAAGCGGCTTTCCCCGACGACTTCCAGTCCCACACCGGTAAGGGTGTGGAAGCCACCATTGCCGGCAGCCGGCTGCTGGTGGGCAAACCCGGGTTCCTCGCAGAGCAGGGGATCGACCTCGCCGCCGTCCGGGACCAGATGGCCCGCCTGGAGGGACAGGGCCTGACCGTGGTGGGCGTGGCCCGTGACGGGGAGCTGCTCGGGCTGGTAGGCATCGGCGACCAGATCAAGGCCGACGCCGCCGAAGCGGTCCAGCGGATGAAAGACGTCGGCATCCGGCCGGTCATGATCACCGGCGACAACCGCCGCACCGCCGAGGCGGTGGGCGGTGAGGTGGGAATCGAGCGGGTGCTGGCGGAGGTGCTCCCCGACGACAAGGCCGAGGAGATCCGCCGGTTGCAGGGCGACGGGCAGCGGGTGGCCATGGTGGGCGACGGGATCAATGACGCCCCGGCACTCACTCAGTCCGACGTGGGGTTCGCCATCGGGGCCGGCACCGACATCGCCATCGAGTCGGCCGACATCGTCATCATGAGCGACCGGCTGGGGGCGGTGATGGACGCCCACGAGATCGGGGTGCGCTCGTACCAGCGGACGAAGGAGAACCTGACCTTGGCGTTTGCGTTCAACGGCATCGGCGTTCCAGCCGCCACCACCGGGCTGGTGCACCCGATCTGGGCGATGGTGGCGATGGTCGCCTCGGTGAGCGCCGTGCTTGGCAACTCGTTCCGGGGCCGGATGCTGCGACGGCTGCGGGGCGAGGCCGGGACAACGCCCGAGCGGCAGCTCGAGGAGCAGCACACCCGCCAACACGACCACCGGGGCGTCGGCAGCCCCCAGGAGCTCGACCACGTCAAGCACGCCGACCACGCGGCTCCCACCGAACAGGCCCACGGCATGGCGGAGCCTGAGGTGGAACACGTGACCCAGGCCGAGGGAACGCCCATGCCTCGGACGCTGCGACTCACGGTCCCGATGCACTGCCACAACTGCGCCGAGCGCATCGAGGACCGGGTCGGCGTCCTACAGGGGGTGCAACGGGTCCACGCCGACCACACCCACGGCCTGGTCACCGTCGAGCACACCGGGGAGGTGTTCGAAGGCCAGATCCGGGCGAAGCTGCACGAGATGGGCTTCGACGTCGAGGGCACGCCCACCGTCAGGAAGAGGCATCGGGATGAGCGACAGCATGGCGCCACCAAATGACGAAGAAGAACTCGCCCGCCACATGTCGTGGCTGGACGGACAGGTCGACGGGCGGTCGATTCGCTTCTGGGTGCTGGTAGGTCTGGCGGTCGGGGCCGTGACCTTGGGTTTCGGTGCCTGGCGGGTGTGGGGAGTGGACGGTGGCATGGCCATGGCCGGCGACACCCCCGGGGAGATGGCGGCGACCGATGTGAGCCTGCCGGCCGTCCAGGGCTTCTACGGCGGCGAAGAGGTCTTCTTCGTCCACTCCGAGGCATCCGACCCGGATGTGGCCGGGATGCTCACCGAAATGATGGGCGGATCGCCGGTGCTCGTGGTTCCTGAGCTCGCCGACGTGTCCCCCCAGGTTCGCGACGACGTGTTCGTGTTCACCAACGGTATCGGAGGGCTGGGCCCATTCGGCTTCCAGCCGGACGTCTTCCCCTCCGCCCCCGGCGACGACGCCTACCGACCGCTGCGACGAGTAGTGCTGGTCACCTGGGTCGAGGAGGACCAGGCAAGGGAGCTGCGCTCGGCTGACCAACTTGCCGCCGCCGCAGCCAGCGGGGAGATCGAACTCGAGGAGACGGAGGTGGTCGTCAACATGCCGTTCCTCACGTGGCCAGGAGGGCGGCGCTGATGCCCGAGCCGGTCGGCCGGGACGAGACGCGTCGGCTGGTCGAAGAGGAGGGCGCCATCGTGGCGGAGGTGCTGCCCCGCGCCGACTACGAGTGGGCTCACATCCGCGGGGCGGTTCACTTGCCACTGAGAGACCTCTCCTCGAGGCTGGCCGACGAGGTGCTCGACCATGCGAGGCCGGTCATCGTCTACTGCAACGACTATCAGTGAGACATGAGTCCCCGAGCCGCGTGGCGGCTCGAAGCGTACGGGTACCATCCCGTCTTCGACTACGTGGCGGGGAAGGCCGACTGGCTCGCCTTCAATCTGCCCCGGCAAGGCTGGGCAGACCTGGCGGGTGACCACCTCAGCAGCGACATCCCCACCTGCGGCCCCGGCGACCGCCTCACCGACATCCGACACCTCTTTGAGGACCACCCGCTGGGCTGGTGGTGGCGCTCAACCACCTCGGAATCGTGATGGGGACCGTCAACACCCAGCAACTCGAGACGTCCGATCCAGACAGTCTGGTCGGAGAAGTCATGTGGGAGGGTCCCAGCACCGTCAGACCCAGCGAAGAGACCGAGGCGCTCAGCGAACGCATGCACAACGCCGACGTGGATGCCGTGCTGGTCACCAGCTCAGACGGCAAGCTCCTCGGCCTCTACGGAGATCGTCGAGCTCCGGGGCCTCCTGGAGACCCCTGAGGAGCGGCTGGCGAAGCTGGAGGCCGATTGAGGAGCGAGGGTGGCTGGGACCCGGCAGCGGATCCGCAGCCCCGACATGAGATCATGCGGACATTGTGCTATCGCGTGTCCTCAGAGCCCTGCTGCGGATCGGATGGTCCCTCAAGCCGGAGCGTGGGTCTCACCTGGTACTCGAGCGAGAGGGATGGTCCAACTACGTTTCGCCTTCCACGCAGCGAGGAGATCGGCCCCCGCATGCTGGCGCTGCACCACCCGCCGCACGGTCTTGTGGGGTAGTGCCGCAGATGGCGGCCGCTCCCCGATAACTTCCCAGTTGTTGGTAGGCGTTGATGATGTCCAACTGCTCCCTCGCTGATTTCATGGGGTCTGCCTCCGGAGTGGTGAGGTGGCTGCTTGCGCTTCCACCGTCGCCCTCCGGGGGCATCCCTCAGTGGATTTGGGTCATGCGAGAGGTGGGACTTCTCGTAGCCACAACGGGGACTTTTAGATGGCCAAGGACAAGCCCGACGCCGTTAACAGGTAACGGTGGCTC
Organism: Actinomycetota bacterium; assembly: GCA_030776765.1. Lineage (GTDB taxonomy): Bacteria > Actinomycetota > Acidimicrobiia > Spongiisociales > JALYHC01 > JALYHC01. The sequence goes on from JALYHC010000035.1 coordinate 5,342, forward strand.
GAGCTGGCCACCCTCGAATGGGTCACCCGGTCCAACACGTCTCGGCTTGAGGCTTCGCTCGGAGAGATCCCACCTGTCGAGCACAGGAGGAGGCTCACTACGCTCAACTGATCCCCACCAAGTGACTTGGAATCCAAGAGCCGAGTCTCCATCAACCCATGATGGTTCAGATGAGCCCTCTTGTCGTGGGTAGTTAGGGGCGACCTTTCGAACCGTCGGTTCGGCTGACTTGGTGGGGGGAGTGCCATCGCTCCCAGTGCTGGCTGTGGGTGGGCAGGTACGCGCCCGGTTGGAAGTGAGTGTCGTAGTACTCGGTGTCGAGGTGTACGGCCTGCACATATCCGGTGAGAACCATCGTGGTGTAGGTCGACGGAAAGCGACCATGCGTGTCGTAGATGTACTGGGCGACCTCGCCCAAGCAGGCGACGAACTCATCGCTGTAAGGAGCGACACCAGCCTTGATCACGGCGGCGTCCTTCCACGGGCCCGGAGTCGAGGGGTCGTAAGTGCCGCCCGGGCCGAACTTGCGCTCGGCGAACACCTGCGCAGCGGTCCGCATGTCGGGCTGGTAGGGCGGGCACAGCCCCTCGTATTTGCCGTCGAGACCAACCGGGTTGGGCAGCGTCCAGCGTTCGTCGTCTACGAACCGGAACCCCAGTCCGGCGATGCCGTCGTCGGCAAACGCTCCCAGGACACTCCATCGGTTGATGCCATTGAAGAACAACCCGCCGAGGCCCATCGCCTGCATGGTGAGCACGATGTTGTGGGCCATGAAGCTGAGTT
>JALYHC010000036.1 GCA_030776765.1 Actinomycetota bacterium
GGGGGAAAGCGGGTGTTCGGCTGCCCTGGGGTGAGTGGCGATCCGCAGGAAGGCTGCCAGGGAGACCCAGGGCATGCCCACCCGGCGTCCGCCGTTGAGCACTGCCGTCAACCACTTGGCCGCCAGAGCGTGAAAGGGGCTTGCCGAGTCGACGGCAAACAGCAGGATGTTGGCATCAACGAGCATCAGCGGGCGGTGGGGCCCTCCAAGAGCTCGATAGCCTCGGCGACGTTGGTCACGTCGATGCGCAACCCGAGCCGCTTGGACCGCTGCCGGAACTGCCGGCGCTCCGGGGCCGCCCCGAGCCCGGCGCGGATCAGCTCGTTGACCGCTTCGCTCAGCCCGATTGAGCGCTGGCGCCGGAGACGGTCCACTGCTGCCGCTACGTCGTCTTGAAGGGTGATCGTCGTTCTCACGATGATGCAAGCATAGCATCTTGATGCACAAGTATGAGCACCGGAGTGTAACTCAGAGGGCGTTGAGCCCCCTGCCCTGACCCTCTCCCAAAGGCGGGGGAGGGAAAGCTACCACCTGGCCTTCAGAGCGCGCTTTTGCTCCCGCAGCTTCTGCACGTCCTCGAAGGTGGCCACGTCGGCGATGGAGGGCCAGTCGGCCGCCTGCTCCTCCCACCCGGGAGGCCGGAAGCCGAGGCGCTTGCCGAGGACCCCCACGAAGATGCGGGCCTTGGCCTCCCCGAAGCCGGGCAGCTCTCGCAAGCGGCGATAGAGCTGAGCGCCGTCGGGAGCGCCTGCCCACACCCGCTCGGCCTCGCCCCGGTGATGCTCCACCAGATAGCCGCACAGCTCGCGGGTGCGCCTGGCCATCGAGGCAGGGTAGCGATGCAGGGCCGGGGGCCCCCGAAACACTTCCTCCAGGCGGTCGGGGTCTTCAGCAGCCAGGTCGGCGGCGGACAGCTCTCGTCCCAGGCGCTGGGCCAGCAGGTAGGGGCTGGCGAAGGCCCGTTCCATCGGGAACTGCTGGTCGAGCAGCATGCCGATCAGCAGGGCCAGGGGATCCTCGGCGAGGAGGCGGTTGGCTTCCGCAGACTCGGTCCAAGGAAGCGACTTCGGTTTGGCCATGCGATCTCGGGTTCGGATGAGCAAACGGTAGCCGGGCGGAAAGGGCCGGGCGACTGAGCCATCCGTAGTCGGAGGTGTGCCGGTCTCAGGGCTCAGGTGATCTGGGATGCGACGAGCGGCTTTCCCTCAGTCCACGCCCGAGTTGAGCCCGCCGGCCGCCGGCCCGTGTAGATGGGGCCGCCCAGCCCTTGATGCACCCAGTCACGCTCTCTGCCGTCTGAGATGAGCCAAGATGGCCGGCAAGGTGCGCAGGTCCTTCTCCCGACCCGCCGCCTCCTTGGACCTGGCCACGTCCCGCAGGTCTGCCGTAGGCACCCGGAGGCTCCCGTACTCGAGCTGGGTGGCGTTTTTGGAGAGATCGTCGAACCCGGAAGTGCCAGCCGGTGTCACCCTGATGTCGAGCGGGCCGGCATGGGTGGCGAGGTTGAGGATGCTCATCTGCGAAAGCAGCTCCGGCGTAAGCCCTCCCGGAACGGCGAGCGGCTCTGAACCTGAGATGCGCAGCTTGGCGCCCAGCTCGTTGAGCGCCGTACAGAGCCGGCCCAGGTTGGCAGGCGAGGGCTCCGGGGTGACATCGATGTCGCGGGTGGGCGGGATGGCGACGTCCCAGAGCTCGGCGGCAAATCCGCCGATGACGACGAACTCGACCTCGTAGCGGAGAAGGGTGCCGACCATCCGCTCGACGTCGACGTCGGGAGTGGGCATCAGCGGCCCCTCGCCCTCCTGAGCCGAGCCTCCTCGACCCGCTCCCGTTGCCTCTCCTCCAATTGGCTGCGCAGCTCGGGGGGTAGGGAGGCGAGCAGCTCAGCCAGCGACTCATCGTGGTCGTCCTTTGGCGCCAGGTGGATCCGCATCTCGAACCCGGCAGCGCCGAGCAGGCGGCGGAGAGTGGGAAGCGTTGGCTCCTTGCGCCCAGTCTCGTAGGCGGAGATCGCCTGCTGAGTCATGCCGGCCGCATTGGCCAGTTGCGATTGGGTCAATCCCGCCTTGTCGCGGGCCGTCCTGAGCAGCCCGGCGGCGAGGGTGGGGGCGGGGTCGTACTTTCCCATTCACGACATGTTACGACGCTTCATCGTTTGTCTACATATGATGGGCTGTATACAAACGAAAGGTTGTAGCTACCCGACCTCGTCCGTATGAGGAGCACCGCGTCTCGAGCGAAGCCCCCATCTGCTTCTGCAGGTCGACCAATGACCGATAGACGAATCATCCCCTCCCATCCTCCACCCGGTCGCTGCCCAGGTAGATGGCTCGCACCTCCTCTGAGTTCCCGAGCTCGCTGGGAGTGCCCTCCAGCCGCACCCGGCCGGTCTCGAGGACGTAGGCGCGATCGGCCAGGCGCAGCCCCTGGCGGACGTCTTGTTCCACCAGAAGGATGGCCGTTCCATGCTCCCGATTGATGCGGAGCACGTGGTCGAAGGTCTCCTCGGCGACCGACGGAGCGAGGCCGGCCGAGGGCTCGTCGAGGAGCAGCACCTCTGGCTGGAGCATCAAGGCTCGTCCCATGGCGACCATCTGTCGCTCCCCACCTGAGAGGGTTCCCGCGGCCTGATGGCGCCGCTCCGCCAGCCGGGGAAACAACTCGAACACGGATCGCGTCCGGTGGCGAGTGCGGTGTCGGTCCAGCACGCCGCCGATCTCCAGGTTCTCGGCCACGGTCAGGGTAGGGAACAGGTTGTCGACCTGGGGGACGTACGAGATCCCTTGGGCCACGATTCGCTCGGGCGGCAGGCCGGTGAGGTCGCGGCCCTTCAGCCGCACCAACCCCCGAAACGTCCGGACCAGGCCACAGATGGCCTTGAGGAGGGTGGACTTGCCCGAACCATTCGGTCCGAACACCAGGATCCGCTCGCCGGCCTCGACGCGCAGGTCGACGCCGTGCAGGATCTCCAGATCCTCGTAGCCGGCGTGCAGCTCCTGGACGCTCAGCACGGGCTCAGACACCTACGCCTCCCAAGTAGGCGTCGAGCACCCGCTGGTCTTCGGTGACCAGGTCGGGATCGCCCTGGATGAGCACCCGGCCCAGGTGCATCACCACCAGGTGGTCGACGAGGGACATCACCAGGTTCAGGTCGTGCTCGACCACAACCAGGGTCAGCCCCCGGCCGCGCAGGGTGGCCAGATGATCGGCCAGCTTCCGGGTCAGCGCAGGCGCCACCCCGGAGGTGGGCTCGTCGAGCAGGATCAGCTGTGGTTGGAGCATGAGCACCCGGGCCAGCTCGAGGAGCTTGCGCTGCCCTCCCGACAGGGCGGCGGCCGGCAGGTCGGCGACCCGGTCGAGCTCCAGGAAGCCCAGCACCTCCTCGGCGCGGCGGGCGATATCCCGCTCCCTGGCGGTGAGGGCCCCCGGCCGCAGCAGGCTGCGCCAGAACCCCTCCCCGGGCTGTTCGGCGGCGAAGAGCAGGTTCTCCCACACCGACATGCGGGTGAAGACCCTCGGGACCTGGAAGGTGCGCACCAGGCCTTGGCGGGCGAGCCGCTCGGAGGGCCAGCCGGTGACGTCCTTCCCGCCGAAGAGCACCCGGCCCGCGTCGGGCGCCAGCCTGCCGGTGATGAGGTCGAAGGTGGTGCTCTTCCCGGCCCCGTTGGGACCGATCAGGCCGGCGATGGAGCCGGCGGCCACCGTGAAGCCGGCCCCGTCCACCGCCCGGAGCGCCCCGAAGGAGTGGACCAGGCCTCGAACCTCGAGCATCTCGCTCATCGCTGCTCAACGCCTCGTACTCGGAGCCGCTCGGGGATCACCCCATTGGGCGCGAAGCGGACCACCAGTACCAGGAGCAGCCCGATGATCACGAAGCGCAGGCTGGGCAGGAGGGTGGGTCGTCGGGCCGCCAGTTCCCCCAGGCCGGGGATCAGGCCCAGGAAGCGGGTGGCCTCGCGGATCACGACCAGCAGGAGCGCGCCGAGCAGGACTCCGACGTGGTTCCCCACCCCGCCGAGCAGCATCGCCAGCCACACGTTGAAAGTGACGATCGGCACGAACTGGCCGACGTGGACGGCACCGATCCAGTGGGCCCAGAGAGATCCGGCCACCCCGGCCAGCACTCCCCCCACCACGAACGCCTTGAGCTTGAGGCCGGGGGTGGGCTTGCCCAGGCTGCGGGCGGCCACCTCGTCCTCCCGCAGGCC
>JALYHC010000037.1 GCA_030776765.1 Actinomycetota bacterium
ACCCGGTAGGTGAGCACCCTGGTCTTTCCCGATCCGGCCCCGGCCACCACCAGGACGGGCCCCTCCACGGCCGCCACCGCCTCTCGTTGAGAGGGGTTCAAGTCGGCAAAGAGCGGGGAATCAGTCACGGCCGGCCAAGTATACGAGCGGGCACCGTCGGGCCTGGGGCTTCCCAAGACCCCCCCCACTGCTCTTCACCATGGGATGCAGATCACAACCGTGCAGGACATTGCGGTTGGCCGGTTGCCCTGCCTCACGCCCTCCCCGGCCCTCCCCCGCAAGCGGGGGAGGGAGAAGAGCGGGGGAGGCAGAGGATCAGTCCTGGGACAGGGCGGAGAGGCTGAGGCGGGCCTCCTGTTCCAGGAGCCTCTGGTAGTGCTGAGCCGACTCGAGCACGGTGGCGATCGGTGACTCGATCAGCCTCAGGGTCCTCGTCACCTTGTCCCCGTAAGCCCCCGCTCGGCGCGCCCCTATCACCAGCATGGCCAGCACCTCACCCCGAGAGCGCAGGGGCATCGAGAAGAAAGAGGGCCAGCCCCCACCCTCTCCGTCCTCCAAGACCTCCGCTCCGCCCAGGCACCACACCACCACCTCGTCCTCATCCAGGAGGTCGCCTCCGGCCAGTTGCCGCCACTCCTGCCTGGCCAAGGAACGAAACTCCTCAAAGTCGGCCCTCCCCACCGTGCGGTCGCAGCGATAAGCGAACCGCCTCTCGGTGTCCAGGAGGATGCCGGCCAGGTCGTACTCGACAAATCGACGCAGGATCACCAGCGTCTGCTCGACAGTGGTGTGCACGTCGAAGGTCCGGGAGCCCATCGTGATGATGTCGTTGACGATGGTCGCCTCGAAGAGCTGACGGTCGAGCAGGTCACATACCCTCGAGAGCACGTCGCTCTCCTCCAGCGAGCGCCGGGGGGATCCGTCCCCCAGCAACTCGGAGAGCGCACGACCGGCCAGGGCGCCCTGGATAGAGGACAGCAGCTCCTCCCCCAGCGAGTCCTTGGTCAGGTAGCCGTCCGCTCCCGACCTCTGCGCCCAGTAGCGGTCCTCGGCCGAATCTCGCACCGTGAGGATGAGCACCGGGACGTGAGCCGCCGACCAGTCTTCCTTGATCAGGCGGCAGACAACGTAGCCGTTCATCTTGGGCATCTGGATGTCCAGGAGCACCAGGTCGGGTTGATCGGAGTAGAAATGCTGGATGGCCTCGATCCCATCCTCGGCCGGGACCACCTCGTAACCCGCCTCCACCAGCAGCTTGCCTACCGCGGCCCGCAGCAGCGGGCTGTCGTCGGCGACCAGGACTTTCACCGGTCCACCTGCACCTGGCTGCGCATCCGAGATTCGATCAAGGAGTGCAGGGTGGCGGCCAGGACGCCCTGCCGCAGGTCAGACTTGTCGAAGTAGGCGTCCACGCCTGCCTGCAGGGCCCGGCGCTGGTCCTCTCTCTTGGCCACCCCTGAGACCATGATGATGGGCAACTCGCTGGCCACCTCCCGGACGTCGGCCACCAGCTCCACGCCACTCGAACCGGGCATGGAGTAGTCGACCACCAAGGCGTGCACGTCCTCCGACGCCAGCCTGCGCAGCGCCTGGCGGGCCCCTTCTGCCACCATCGTCTGGAAGCCGTGGCTGGCCAGGGTGGCGGCTACCAGCTGGCGAACGCCCGGGGAGTCGTCCACCACCAATACCCGTGGTCGAGGTCCAGCCGGGGACGGCAAGCTGCGCACTCTCTCGGCCAGCCGGTTGGGCTCCACCATGACCACCACCTCCGCCCCGCCCAGCACCGCCGCCCCGGTCAGGTGGGGCGTGCCGGCCAAGAGCGGTCCCAGGGCCTTGATAGCCAGCTGGCGAGACCCCAGCACCTCCGGCACGGTGAGGCCCACCATGCCGGCCCGGGTCGCCAGCACCACCACCTCGGTGACCAGCTCGTCCTCGGCCAGGCCCACTGCCCCCGCCAGGGAGGCCAGCGGGAGGGCGTTTCCGTCCCAGTGCAGCTCCATGCGCTCCTCACCGGGGCGGATGTCGGCCAGTGACAGAGGGAAGGCCTCGGCCACCGCCGGCGCGGGAATCCCCCACTGGTGCCCACCGGCCCGTACCAGTAGAGCGTCCTGCAGCGCCCACCAAGCCGGCACGGTCAGCTCGAGGCGGGTGCCGCGGCCGGGGAAGGATCGCAGGTGGAGCCCGCCGTTCAGCGCCTCGACAGCCTCGGCCAAGCGCGCCAGGCCAGTCCCGTCACCGCTGAACTCGGTTTGCGCCAGGCTGGTGGAGAACCCCTCTCGGAAGAGCAGCGACGAGAGCTCCTCCTCGGAAGGCCGCGAGTCCTGGTCCAGCAGCCCACGCCCTTTGGCCCGATCCTCCACGAGAGCCCAATCCACGCC
>JALYHC010000038.1 GCA_030776765.1 Actinomycetota bacterium
GGTCGTGAGCGTGAATGTCGGCCAGCGTGAAGCTCACCGCCCCGCCCCGGTCGGCCACCTCCCGCGGCCCGTAGATGGTCAGCTGAGGCACCTCCGCCAGCCGCTGCAGGGCGTAGGAGACCAACTCCATCTCGTGGCGGCGAACGGCCGCCATCCCCAGCTTCTCCAGGTAGTCGACAGCCGCCCCCAGCCCTATCGCCGGGCCGATGGGAGGAGTGCCCGCTTCGAACTTCCAGGGGGCGTCTTTCCAAGTGGAATCGAAGAGGCGCACGTCTCGGATCATCTCCCCGCCGCCCTCGAAGGGCTCCATCTCCTGCAGCAGCTCGAAGCGCCCGTAGAGCACTCCCACCCCGGTGGGCCCCAGCATCTTGTGGGCCGAGAAGGCCAGGAAGTCCACGTCCAGGGCGTGGACGTCGACCGGCAGGTGGGGCACCGCCTGGGCAGCGTCCACCACCACCACGGCTCCCACCTGGTGGGCGGCCCGGGCGATGTCGGCGACCGGGGGGATGGTGCCCAGCACGTTAGACATGCCGGTCACCGCCAGCACCTTGACGCGCTCGTCGAGCAGGTGGGGAAGCTGGTCCAGGTTCAGGCGGTAGTCGGGATTGAGTGGCAGGTAGATCAGCTCCGCCCCGGTGTGCCGGGCCACCAGCTGCCAGGGGACGATGTTGGCGTGGTGCTCCATCATGGTGAGGAGGATGCGGTCACCCGGGCGGAGGCGGTAGAGCCCCCACCCGTAGGCCACCGCGTTGATGGCCGAGGTGGTGCCCCGCACGAACGCCACCTCCCGGGCATCGGCATTGATGAAACGAGCTACCGAGGACCGGGCCTCCTCGTAGGCGTTGGTGGCCTCTTCCGCCAGTGCGTAGGCGCCGCGATGCACGTTGGCGTTGTGCCGGCGGTAGTACTCGTCGAGCGCCTCCAGCACCGCCGATGGCTTCTGTGAGGTGGCGGCCGAGTCCAAGTAGACGAGGGGCTTGCCGTTGACCATCCTTCCCAGAAGGGGGAAGTCGGCCCGGATGCCCACGTCGTTCATCCCACCGGCCCCCTCGTCACCCCGGGGCGGAAGGCCTCATAGCCCTCCTCCTCCAGGCGCTGCGCCAGCTCGGGCCCGCCCGAGGCCACCACCCGCCCGTTCATGAAGACGTGCACCGCGTCGGGGGTGATGTAGTCGAGGATCCGCTGGTAGTGGGTGATGAGCAGGATGGCCCGCTCCGGCCCCACCAGCTTTTGGATGCCGCTCGCCACGATCTGCAGCGCGTCGATGTCGAGGCCCGAGTCGGTCTCGTCGAGCACCGCCAGCTCCGGCTCCAGCACCGCCATCTGCAGGATCTCGTTGCGCTTGCGCTCCCCGCCCGAGAAGCCCTCGTTGAGGTAGCGGTCGGCGAAGGCTGGATCCATGTCCAGGCCTCGCATGGCATCCATCACCTTCAGGCGCAGCTCGAGGACCGTGTAGTCGGTGCCGGTGCGGTTGCTGAGAGCGTTGCGCAGGAAGTTCACCACCGAGACCCCGGGAATCTCCTCGGGGTACTGGAAGGCCAGGAACATGCCCGCCTGGCCTCGCTTGGTGGGGCTCCAGTCGGTGACCTCCTCCCCCCGGTAGAGGATGCGGCCCCCGGTCACCTGATAGCCGGGATGGCCCAGCAGGACGTGGGCCAGGGTCGACTTACCCGATCCGTTCGGTCCCATCAAGGCGTGGGTCTCGCCGGAGTGGACGGTCAGGTCGACGCCGCGCAGGATGTCGAAGTCGTCGACGCGCACGTGGAGATCCTCGACGACGAGCAGCGGCTGCTCGGGCATGGTGCAAAATCCTTCCGCGGACACCCCATTCTACAATCGGTGGCCGTGGAGCTGCCGGGGCCGTCTCGGAGGGTGAGGGAGGCGGCCCTCGAGCGAGGCCTGGAAGTGGAGATCCACCAGTTCCCGGCCGGCACCAAGACCGCCCAGGATGCGGCGCGGGCGGTGGGTTGCCAGGTGGCAGCCATCGTGAAGTCGCTGGTCTTCGTGGTGGACGGCGAGCCGGTGGTGGCGCTGGTGCCCGGTGACCGCCGCCTCGACCCCTCCAAGCTGGCGACCGCGGCTGGGGGGCGGGAGGCGAGGCGGGCATCCCTGGAGGAGGTACGGGAGGCCACCGGCTTTGCGGCGGGCGGCACGCCCCCTTTTGGCCACCGCCAGGCGCTGCCGGTGTTCGCCGACCCGGCCCTGCGCCGCAACCAGGTGGTCTGGGCGGCGGCCGGGACTCCCACCACTGTCTTCTCGGTGGACTTGAAGGAGCTCGTGCGAGCGTCCGGCGCTAGGTGGGCGGAGTTGTCGTAGACCGATCCGCACAGCCGAACCTCCACCGGGCGGAACCTTCATGGACGACAGCGCGAGCTTCACGAGGGCAACATGGAAGGGATCTTGCTGCGGCGATTAAGTCAGAAAGATGGAAGAGACCCTCCCCCCAGCCCCCCCCGCTAGCGGGAGGGGGAGTTCAGGAGCACCTCGAAGGTCTCGTCGAGCCCCGAGATGTCGGACAGGTCCAGGTGCTGCACGTACAGCTTCTCCACCCCCGCCTCGGCCAGGCCGGCCAGGGTGTGGGCCACCTGGGCCGGGGTTCCCATCGGTATACCCCGCTCTCGCAGGCGCACCTCGTGCTCCTCGGGGCTACGGCCCCGCCGCGCCGCCCCGGCTGCCAGGCGCTCCCGGAACGAGTCCTCGTTCCGCCCCACCACCACCTGCCCCATCACGCTGAACACCAGCGTCGTAGGGTCACGGCCCCTCTCGCCGGCCGCCCGGCGGGCGGTGGCGATCCGCTGGGCCACGTCGGCGGCAGGCGCCATGAGCTGGTTGTACTCGTCGGCGTAGGCCGCCGCCAGCCGCGGCGTCCTGGCGGCCCCCGAGCCGCCCACCAGCAGGCGCAGTCCCGCCGGCCTGGGGCGCACCTCGATGTCGTGGAGCCGGTAATGCTTTCCCCGAAACCCGCCGCCCTGGTCGCCGAAGGCGGCCCGCAGGTACCCGAGGGTCTCCTCCAACCGGTCGAACCGCTCCTGCCAATCTGGAAAGGGCAAGCCGAAGGCCTGGTGCTCGTGCTCCATCCAGCCGGTCCCCACCCCCAGGTCGAGCCGACCCCCCGACATCTGGTCGATGGTGGCCGCCGTCTTGGCGATCACCGCGGGGTGGCGGAAGGTGACCGGGCTCATCAGCACGCCGAGGCGGATGCGCCGGGTCTCCCGGGCCAGGCCGGCCAGGCTGGCCAGGGCATCGGTGGCGGCAGCAGGTGGGTCGCCGCCAGACAGGTAGTGATCGGACCGGGCGAAGGCGGCCAGCCCGGCCCGCCCGGCGTAGCGAGCGGCGGCCAGCAGGTCCTCGTACGTGCCGCCCATCTGCGGCTCGGTCATCAGGGCGAACTCCACCTCAGTACCCCCTCGCCACCCACTCGTGCAGCCGGGGCCGCTCCGTGCCCAGCGTGGTATCGAGACCGTGGCCCGGGAACACGGTGGTTGCGTCGGGCAGGGGAAACAGGAGGTTCTCCAGGCTCTCGATGATGGTGGCGAACTGCCCAGGCCCCGAGGTGGCGCCGGGACCGCCCGGAAAGAGCGTGTCGCCGGTGAAGAGGCTCCCCGGCAGGGAGAAGCACACCGACCCGGGGGTGTGGCCGGGGGTGTGCAACACCCGCAAGGAGAGCCGGCCGACGGCGATCTCCTGCCTGTGATCCAGCTCCAGCTCAGGGGTGGCCTCCACCATGGAGCGATCGGCCCGGTGGATGCCGAAGGGGATCCCGAGGCGCCTGCTGACGAGGGCGGCCGCCTGCACGTGGTCCCAGTGGCCGTGGGTGGTGAGGATGGCCTGGGGGTGGAGGCCGGCGGTCTCGGCTTGGATGCGCTCCGCCTCGTCGGCGGCGTCGATGATCACCGCCCGGTTCGTCTGGGCGCAGGCCACCACGTAGACGTTGTTCTCCAGCGGCCCCACGCAGAACTTGCGAACGAGCAAGGTGTCGTCCTGATAGTGCCAGGGCGTCGGCATGCCTCCACTCCCGCCGGCTGCAGCCCCGAAAAACCTAATGGGTCCGTGGCACAATGAGCCGGTGGATCTGCGCGACACGGCCCGCCAGGGCGCCTTCCGAGAGGAGGCGCGGGCCTGGCTGGAAGAGAACCTGCCCCCCGATTGGCGCGACTGGACCATCCCCGAGGCGTCGGTGGAGAGGCTCGAGGAGCGGGCGGAGTGGGAACGCCGCCTGGCCGGAGAAGGCTGGATCGGCATCTACTGGCCGAAGGAGTACGGGGGCAGAGGGGCCACGCTGAGTGAGCAGATCATCTTCATCGAGGAGTACGCCAAGGTAGGGGCCCCCCCGCGGCTGTCGTTCTTCGGTGAGGGCCTGCTCGGCCCGACCCTGCTCGTCTTCGGCAGCGAGCAGCAGAAGCGCCGCTTCCTGCCGGGGATCACCGGGGCCCGCGAGTACTGGTGCCAGGGCTACAGCGAGCCCAACGCCGGGTCCGACCTGGCCGCCCAGCAGACCAAGGCGGTGCGAGACGGCGACGAGTGGGTCATCACCGGGCAGAAGATCTGGACCACCATGGGCCACCGGGCCGACTACATGTTCCTGCTGGCCCGCACCGATGCCGGCGCCCCCAAGCACAAGGGCATCTCCTACCTGCTCATGCCCATGCGCCAGCAGGGCGTCGAGGTTCGCCCCATCAAGCAGATGACCGGCTCCTCGGAGTTCAACGAGGTGTTCCTCGACGGGGCCCGCACGCAGTCGAGCTGGCTGGTGGGGGCGCCCAACCAGGGCTGGATGGTGGCCCTGGCCACGCTCGGCTTCGAGCGCTCCACCGCCGCCCTCAGCCAGACCATCCTCTTCGAGAAGCAGCTCGCCCGCCTCATCCAGCGTCTGCGCACCATCCAGGTCGACGGAGGTCCCCTCAGCGACCATCCGGCGGTCCGCCAGCACGTCATGAGGCTCTATGGGCGCCTGCGGGTGATGCGCTTCAACAACTACCGCCTGGTCACCGAGCTGCTCTCCACCGGCGGGGTGCCGGGGCCCCAGTCCTCCCTCTCCAAGGTGGTCTGGTCGGAGTGGCACCGCGACTTCGCCCGCTCGGCCGTCGACCTGCTCGGTCCATACGGGATGCTCCTGGGAGACGACTGGTCGCCGGACGAAGGGGAGTGGGAGCGGGCCTTTCTCGAGTCGCGCGCCGAGACCGTCTACGCCGGCACCTCCGAGATCCAGCGCAACGTCATCGGCGAGATGGTCCTCGGCCTGCCAAAGGAGCCTCGGGTGGTGGCCACCCCCGGGCTGGAGGAGCCCATCCCCGCCCAGCAGAGGAAGAGCGCGTGAACTTCGCCTTCACCGAAGAGCAGGAGTTCCTGCGCCAGACGGCGCGGCGCTTCCTGGAGGACAAGTCGCTCTCGCCCACCGTGCGGCAGCTGATGGAGACCGAGGCGGGGTTCGACCGCTCCACCTGGTCCGAGATCGCCCGAATGGGCTGGCAAGGCATGCACATCCCGGAGGCTTACGGGGGGGCGGGGTTCTCCTACCTGGAGCTGATCGTGCTCATGGAGGAGATGGGGAGGGCGCTCCTGCCGGCGCCCTTCCTGTCGTCGGTGTGCCTGGCGGCCAACGCCCTACTGGTGGCCGGCTCCGAGGAGCAAAAGCAGCGGTACCTGCCGGAGATCGCTTCCGGGGAGCGCACCGCCGCCTTGGCCTTCACCGAGCCCAACGGCCGCTGGGACGCAGCAGGGGTGCAGCTTCCCGCCAAGCGGGACGGCGACCACTACCTGCTCTCCGGCACCAAGCTGTTCGTGGTGGACGGGCACACCGCCGATACGCTGCTGGTGGCGGCCCGGACCGCCGACACCAGCGATCCCGAGGAGGGCGTGAGCCTGTTCCTGGTCGACTCGGGAGCCCCGGGCGTCGAGCGCCGGGCGCTGGGGACCATGGACATGACCCGCAAGCAGGCCGAGGTCACCCTGGACAACGTGAGCGTCCCGGCCGAGTCGCTGCTCGTGGAGGAGGGCCGTGCCTGGCCGGCCATCAGCAGGGTCCTCGACCTGGCGGTGGTTGCCCTGGCCGCCGAGCAGGTGGGTGGCGCCCAGCGGTGCCTGGAGATGTCGGTCGACTACGCCAAGGCCAGGGTGCAGTTCGGCCGGCCCATCGGCTCCTTCCAGGCCATCAAGCACAAGTGCGCCGACATGCTGGTGCAGGTCGAGTCCGCCAGGTCGGCCGCCTACTACGCAGCGTGGGCGGCGGCCGAAGACAACCAGGAGCTTCCCCTGGTGGCTCCGCTGGCCAAGTCCTATTGCTCGGAGGCGTACTTCTTCGTGGCGGCGGAGAACATCCAGGTGCACGGGGGGATCGGCTTCACCTGGGAGCACGACGCCCACCTCTACTTCAAGCGCGCCAAGAGCTCCGAGTTGCTCTTCGGCGACCCCGCCTATCACCGGGAACTCCTCGCCCAGCGGATCGGTTTATAGGCTCCGCCCTCCAGAACTTGGGGTGTCGGGACCGAGAGATGGCCCAGGAGGGAGCACTTGGTGATGGTGGCCAATGGGCAGCGAGTCCCGGTGACGGGGTGGTTCGTGGACCGCCACGGACATCGCCTCTTCCTGCGGCGGGACGACCTCGCCCCGCTCTGCCCCTACCGGGGAGCCGAGCCGACGGTGTGGCGCCTCGTCCAGGCGGTGGCAGGTTCCGCTCGGCCCTGAGGCTCGCTCGAGGGCCGGGTACCATTGGGCCATGCAAGGCGCCGGGCCGGTGATCGTGGCAGCCCTGCTCTTTGCGCTGCTGCTGGGCATCGCGGCGGCGTTGCTCTGGCAAGAGACACGCCGCCGGTCGTTCCATCCGGCTCGCGAGTACCTGCTGGAAGAGGCGGTGGGCTTCGTCCACGCCCGGCTGCCGGAGCCCACCAGGTCACGGCTGGACGACGACGACGTGCGCCGCATCCTGGAGTGGGAGGTCCTGTACCTGCAGGGCCGAGGCCCGGGGGGAGTGCGGGTGGCCGGAGGCGCCGAGGCGGTGCGCTACGTGCGTGAGCGGGCCGCCCGGGTGCAGGGCGTCGAGTACCGTGAAGAGGACATCGACGAGGTGCTGCGAGGGGAGGCCGGGTATCTTATGGCCATCGGGGCGGTGGGAGGCCCGGTCGGGGAGGCACAATCCGCCCTGAGACCGACGAGGTGAGGCGATGATGGTTCGATGCGGCCGATGCCGCAACCAGTTCGACGTCAGCGGGCCCGGGCGTTTCGCCTGCCCGGTGTGTGGAGTGGTCAACGAGGTGCGGGCGGCGGCCACGCCGGAGGGAATGGTCACGCCGCCGGTTGCGCCTCCCCCTCCCACCTCGCCCTCGCCCCGGGTGAGCTGCCCGGCCTGCGACTTCTCGTTCATCGTGGGCGATATCGACGCCGCGCCCTGCCCGAATTGCGGGGCCGAGGTGCCGGTCGGGCAGCAGGCCAGGGATCGCCAGGCGGCATCCTGATGGGCATGCGGCAGCGCTGGCAAGAGCTCTACCGGGCCGGCAGGCTGCGACGGGACCGCTTCACCACCATCTCCTTCGAGGACGTGCCCGCCCTGGGCCTTCCCGAGGACGGGGAGGTGCCGGCCTCCATCGGCTACCCGGGTGTCTATCCGTACACAAGGGGAATCCACCCCACCGGCTACCGCGGCAAGCCGTGGACCATCCGCCAGTTCGCCGGGTTCGCCACCGTCAGGGACACCAACCAGCGCTTCCTCCACCTCCTGGAGGAGGGGCAGCACGGCGTCTCGGTGGCCTTCGACATGCCCACCCTGATGGGCTACGACTCCGACAGCCCCCGCGCCCTGGGCGAGGTGGGGCACTGCGGTGTGGCGGTGGACTCCGCCGAGGACACCAACCAGCTGTTCAAGGGCATACCGCTCGACCAGGTCTCCGTGTCAATGACCATCAACGGCCCGGCCCAGATGCTGTTCGCCTTCCTCCTGGTCAGCGCAGAGGAGCAGGGCGTCGACTGGGGCAAGCTGCGGGGGACCCTGCAAAACGACATCCTCAAGGAGTACATCGCCCAGAAGGAGTGGATCTTCCCGCCCAAGCCTCACCTGCGGCTGATCACCGACATGATCGAGTTCTGCGCCGCCGAGGTTCCGCAGTGGAACACCATCTCCATCTCCGGCTATCACATCCGGGAGGCGGGGGCCACCGCCGTCCAGGAGCTGGCCTTCACGCTGGCCGACGGCTTCGCCTACGTGGAGGCCTGCCTGAGGCGGGGGATGGAGGTGGACGACTTCGCCCCCCGGCTCTCCTTCTTCTTCGACGCCCACATCGACTTCTTCGAGGAGATCGCCAAGTTTCGGGCGGCCCGGCGCATCTGGTCGCGCTGGATGATGGGACGCTACGGCGCCCGGGACGAGCGCTCCCTCAAGCTGCGCTTCCACGCCCAGACGGCCGGCGTCTCCCTCACCGCCCAGCAGCCCGACAACAACATCGTGCGCACCGCCGTGGAGGGGCTGGCGGCGGTGCTGGGCGGGACCCAGAGCCTGCACACCAACGCCCTCGACGAGGTGTACGCCCTGCCCACCTCCCACGCCGCCCAGGTGGCCCTGCGCACCCAGCAGATCCTCGCCGAGGAGACGGGCGTGGCCGACACCATCGATCCCCTGGGGGGCTCGTGGTTCGTGGAGGAGATGACCGACCGCATCGAGCAGCGAGCGGAGGACATCTTCTCCCACATCGACCGGATGGGCGGCGGCTCGATGCTCGACGGGGTGCTGCGGGGGATCGAGGAAGGCTGGTTCCAGTCGGGCATCGCCGACTCGGCCTACCAGTTCGAGAAGGGCCTGGACACGGGGGAGCGGGTCATCGTGGGCGTCAACAAGTACGCCAAGACCGACGAAGAGCCCATCGAGATCTTGCGCATCGGCAAGCAGGTGGAGGAGGGGCAGCGCGCCCGGCTGGCCGAGCTGCGGGCGCGGCGCGATCAAGAGGCGGTCGACCAAGCGTTGAAGGAGCTGAAGCAGGTGGCGGAGGGCGAGGGCAACCTCATGCTCCCCATCGTCACCGCCGCCCGCCTGCGGGCCACCGAAGGGGAGATCGTCGATACCCTCAAGGAGGTGTTCGGTGAGTACCGCGAGCCGCCTCGGATCTGACGCCCGGACGCTCGCCTCCCGCCTGTTGCTGGCGGGTTTCCTCTCCATCGCCCCCAGCTCGCTGCCCCCGTGGCGTCGGCAGCCGCACCCTCTCGTCGCCGCCGTGCTGACGGTCGGGGAGCCCACCCCCGGCCTGGCCTTTCGGAGCCGTTCATGACCCACGTCCCCAACGACTGGCCCGAGCAGTCGTCGGAGATCCCCGACGCCGGAGCCGAGAACGTGCTGCAGGCGTTCATCGACTACTTCAACGCCCGCGACCTGGAAGGGGTGACCGAGCTGCTCTCCGAGGAGGTCAGTTCGGACTTCTTCGACGCCTCCACCTCCGAGGACATGCTGGAAGGGATGAGCGACTTCTTGCTACGCCATCCCACCGTCGTGCTGACGCGCGGTGAGCTGGGGCAGGAGCCGGTGGTGGTGGCGTGGGCGGCCGACCTCGAGGACGAGGAGTACCACTCGCTGGGCTACTTCACCTTCACCTTCACTGATGGTGAGGACGGCGCCTCCATCGACCACATCTCCTACGTCGATCGCCCCGATGACACCGGCGAGCTGCTGGCCGAGCAGCCCGAACCGGACGAGATCGCCGAGTGGGAGGACTGGAACGACTGGGACCGGTAGGTGCCCGGAGAGGCTGTCAGGCCAGGGCCGCCTGTAGCGCCTCGGCCGCCGGGGCCAGCATCCCCGGATCGAACGGCGTGGGGAACATGACGACCAGGTGCTGGGCGCCGGCCTGCGCCAGGGCGGCCCCCTGCCGGGCGGTCTCGGCGGGGTCCTGAGCGGCACGGAGCTGCACCGACACCTCGACGTGTGAGGGGTCCCTCCCCAGCTCCTCGCAGTGCCGATGCAGGACGGCGATCTTGTGGCGCAGCTCCTCCGGCGGGCCGCCGGGGAGGTTCCACTGGTCGGCCCAGCGGGCGGCGATTCGCAGCGTGCGGTTCTCGCCCCTTCCTCCGATCACCAGCGGCGGGCGAGGCTGCTGGATGGGCTTGGGCTCGCAGCGGGCCTCCCGCAACCGGTAGTGCTTCCCTTGAAAGGTGGCGGTCTTCTTGGTGAGCAGCAGGTGGAGAACCTGGCAGGCCTCGTCGAGCCGGTCGAACCGTTCGCCCAAGGCGGGCAGGTCGATCCCGTAGGCGCGGTGCTCTTCTTCGTGCCATCCGGCCCCCAGGCCCAGCTCCAGCCGGCCACCAGAGATGACGTCGAGAGTGGCAGCCATGTTGGCCAGAACGGCCGGGTGCCGGTAGGTGTTGCTGGAGACCATCACCCCTAGGCGGAGCCGGGGCGCCTCGACGGCCAGGGCGGGAAGCAGCATCCAGCCCTCGAAGCAGGGCCCGGATGGATCACCCGCCAGTGGGTAGAAGTGATCGAAGGTCCAGCCGCCGTCGTAGGCCTCGATCCCATTGGCCTCCCGCCACATGGCCCGCAAGGAGGGCCAATCGGTGCCAAAGGGAGAGGTCTTGAAGGAGATCCGCACTTCTCCCCCTCTCTCTGGGAGGGGCCACAAGGGAGCGGGGGGAGGGGTCATGGAGAGCCTTCGCTCGGCTGGCCCTCCGGAGCGATCCGGTGCCC
>JALYHC010000039.1 GCA_030776765.1 Actinomycetota bacterium
TGTCGCCACGCCCGTCGCTTCGCCGAAGGGCTGTCGGCGGCAGGGTTCGAGGTGCTCAATCAGGTGGTCCTGAACCAGGTGCTGGTCTCGTTCGGCGACGCCGAAAGGACCGACCGGGTGATCTCGGGAGTTCAGGAGGAAGGCACCTGCTGGTGTGGTGGGACGACCTGGCAGGGGCGCCGAGCGATGCGCATCTCGGTCTCCTCATGGCGGACCACTGAAGGCGACGTGGAGAGAAGCATCGAGGCGATCGTGCGGGTGGCTTCCGGCGGATGAAGGGTCGGTAACAGGACCTGGAAGGGGAGCGGGCCCCGAGAGGTTGGCTTACCGCGGGCGGCTGGTATCTTCGGATGGCCCGTTCGGGGGTGGTGTAATCGGCAACACGACAGGTTCTGGCCCTGTTATTGGGGGTTCGAGTCCTCCCCCCCGAGCCGACGGCCCCGTCGTCTAGCGGCCTAGGACGCCGCCCTCTCAAGGCGGTAACGTGGGTTCAAATCCCATCGGGGCTACTACCGCCGCGGCATCGAGGACGTCGTCGAGAGCTGTGCTACCTGGTGACGGCTCGCCAGATGAGCAGGGCGATGATGGCCCCGATGATGGCCCCGATGATGGTGGTGGCCCGGGTCAGGTCGAACTCGCCCTCGAAGAGCAGCACCCACAGGGTTCCGCCCAGGAACGAGCCGACCACTCCCAGTGCCAGGGTGCCCAGGAACCCCATGGGATCCCGGCCGGGCACCAGGAGCCTGGCCAGCGCCCCGGCGATCAACCCGACGATCAGGATGCCGATGATGGTGAGCACGTGCTTCCTCCTTCTCCCGCCACGGAGGGGAGTGTAGAGCGGGGTCGGCGGCCATTGCGTTGTGGGGCGCGTAGCATGACGATATGCAGTTCGGGGCGGGTCTCTCCTTGCTCGATGAGACCGAGGCGGCGGTCGACGAGGCGCTGACCCAGGCCACCGGCCTGCTCGATCGCGCACCCGACCTGCTCTTGCTGTTCGCCAGTCCCCATCACCGCGACGGCATCGAGAAGGCGGCCCGCCAGGTGGCCGGGGCCACCAGCTTCTCGGGCACCTCAGCGGGCTGTGTGGCGGAGGGCGTGATCGGAGGAGGTGCCGAGGTGGAAGATGCGCCGGCGCTCTCGGTGTGGGCGGCCGGGCTGAGCGAGGCCACTTGGGACTCCTCCTACCTGCGCGCCACCCGCATCCAGGAGGGAGTGGCGGTGAGCGGCTGGCGAACCCCCGACGACCCGGCCGGCTCGGTGTTGATCGCCGACCCCTACTCGTTCCCGGCGGTGGCCTTCATCACCAGCCTGGGCACCTCCTACCCCAAGATGCCGGTGGTGGGTGGACTGGCCGCCGGTGGCCCCGGCCCCGGGCAGGCCCGCCTCATCCACGACGGCGAGGTGCACGATGGGGGGGCGGTGGCCATCTCCTTCGGGGGAGCGGTGGAGTTCGCCGCGGTGGTTTCCCAGGGCTGCCGTCCCATCGGGGAGCCGGCTGTGGTGACCGCCGCACGGGGTAACCGGCTGCAGGAGATCGGCGGCAAGCCGGCGCTCGAGTTCCTCCAGGACCTCTTCGATGGACTGCCACCGGGTGAGCAGGAGTTGGTCCGGCAGGGGCTGCAGTTGGGCATTGTGGTGGACGAGTATCAGGCCGAGTTCGGCCGGGGGGACTTCCTGGTACGGGCGGTGATCGGCGCCGACCCCGATGCGGGCTGGCTCACCATCGGCGAGCACCTCGAGGTGGGCCGCCTGGTGCAGTTCCAGGTCCGAGACCCGCTCTCCGCCGACGAAGACCTGCGGCTGCTGCTCTCCGACCAGCCGCCCAGCGAAGGGGTGCTGTTGTTCACCTGCAACGGCCGCGGGCAACGCTTCTTCGGCGTTCCCCATCATGATGCCTCGGTGGTGACCGAGATCCTCCGCCCCTCGGCGGTGGCCGGCTTCTTCGCCGCCGGCGAGCTGGGCCCGGTGGGCGGCTCCAACTTCCTGCACGGCTACACGGCCACGCTGGCCAGGTTGGGCTCGCGCTGAGCTACGCCTTGCCGTAGACGGGGATGGTCGCCCCGGAGATCACCCCCGCCTCCTCCGAGACCAAGAACTCCACCACCGCCGCGATCTGGTCGGGGCTGGGCCAGTCCACGTAATCGGCGAAGGGCATTGCGGCCCGGGTGGCCGGCGTGTCGATCACCGAGGGCACCAGCGCGTTGGACGTCACGTTGGCCTCCCCCAGCTCCTGGGCGACGGTCTTGGCCAGGGCGATCACCCCCGCCTTGGCCAGGTTGTAGGCGCCTTGGCCGGGCGGGGTGTCCTCGGCGGCTCGGCTGCCCACCAGCAGGATGCGGCCCCATCGGGAGCGCCGCAGGTAAGGGATGGCCGCCCGCACCGTATGAAAGGCGGAGCGCAGGTTGAGGTCCACCATGCGCTCGAAGCGGATGTCGTCGGTCTCCTCCACGTCTCGGCCGCCCGCCCAACCTCCCACGAAGGAGCAAACGATGTGGATGGCCCCGAAGCGCTCGGCGACCAGCTTCATGAACTCGTTGACCGCCTCGGGGTCGGTGACGTCGACGCGCCGCAGCACCAGGCGCTGTTCGCCTAGGTGCAGCTTCTCCTCAAGGGCGGCGGCTTCCTCGGGGATCAGGTAGGTCACCGCCAGCAAGTGCCCTTGTTGGGCCAGCCGCCGCACGGTGGCCGTGCCCAGGCCGCCGGTCCCTCCGGTGATGACCGCCACCCGTTGCTCGCTCATGTCTCCGACTCCCAGCCGTGGTGATGGGTCACATGGTAAAGTCGCTTTCAGGTCGAGTTTTGCAGGTCGAGCGTGGAGGATGGCGTGGCCGAGATCACCTTTGAAGACGTCGGGAAGGTCTATCCGGGGGGGACGCGGGCGGTGGAGGATGTCGACCTCAACATCGACGACGGGGAGTTCGTCGTCCTGGTAGGCCCGTCCGGCTGCGGGAAGTCCACTCTCCTGCGAATGGTGGCCGGCCTGGAGGACATCAGCGAGGGCAAGATCGTCATTGGCGATCAGGTGGTCAACGACATCCCTCCCAAGGACCGAGACATCGCCATGGTCTTCCAGAACTACGCCCTCTACCCCCACATGTCCGTGTTCGACAACATGGGCTTCGGGCTCAAGCTCCGCAAGGTGTCGAAGGACGAGATCGACCGGCGGGTGCGAGAGGCCGCCCGGGTCCTCGAGATCCACGAGTTCCTCGACCGCAAGCCCCGCGCCCTCTCCGGTGGTCAGCGCCAGCGGGTGGCGATGGGACGGGCCATCGTGCGGGAGCCCAAGGCCTTCCTGATGGACGAGCCGCTCTCCAACCTTGACGCCAAGCTCCGCGTGCAGATGCGCGCCGAGCTGGGCCAGCTCCACACCCGCCTGCGCACCACCACCATCTACGTCACCCACGACCAGGTGGAGGCCATGACGATGGGCGACCGGGTGGCCGTGATCCGCAAGGGCAGGCTGCAGCAAGCAGCCACGCCCCGGGAGCTCTACGAGGAGCCCCTCAACCTCTTCGTGGCCGGCTTCATCGGCAGCCCCTCCATGAACTTCGTGTACGGGCGCCTGGAGGGCGCGGGAGACGATGTAAACGTAGTGATCGGCAACCAGCGGCTGGAGGTGGCGCGCCAGGGCCTGGCCAGCCGCCCGGGCCTGGAGGACTACGCTGGCCGGGAGCTGATCATCGGGATCCGGCCGGAGGCTTTCGAGGCAGCCGACGCCATGCCGGGCGACCACTCGGGGCGGACCATGAAGATCGAGGTGGGCTTCGTCGAGCAGCTCGGCTCCGAGGCCTATGTCCACTTCACGTTGCCCATCAAGCCGGTGATGACCGAGGACGTGGCCGAGCTGCTCAAGGACCAGGACACCGACGAGGCGGCTCTCGGCGACGAGACCAAGTTCACCGCTCGGGTGGACCCGGATTACACTCCCAAGGAGGGTGGCCAGTCCGACCTGGTGGTCAACACCTCCAAGCTGCACTTCTTCGACAAGGACACCAGCCAGGCCATCTACACCTGATCGCCCCGATAGACCAGCCACACGTCCCCGACGTTGGTCCCGGTGGGCCCGGTCACCAAGAGGTCCCGAGAGGCGCTCAGGAACGGGTAGGAGTCGTTCTCAGCCAGGTGCTGGGCGGCCTCCAGACCAACTGCCCAGCCTCGTTGGACGCTACGCCCGTCCACCAGCCCTCCCGCCGCATCGGTGGGCCCGTCCACCCCGTCGGTGGCCAGGGCGGCGAAGAGCGAGTGGCGATCTCCTTCCAGCTGGAGAGCAGCGGCCAGCGCGGCCTCTTGGTTGCGCCCACCCCGTCCCGAACCGCGCACCGCCACGGTGGTCTCGCCGGAGAAGATCAGCAGCTCCTCATTGGCGTCTGCGGCCAGGCACCGCCGGGACGCCTCCCGCGCCTCTCCACCCAGCTCGGTGGTGACCACGCGGGCCGCCAGCCCGAGGGCCTGGGCCTTTCGGCAGGCGCCCTGGGCGGCGGCGTGG
>JALYHC010000040.1 GCA_030776765.1 Actinomycetota bacterium
GCGGCCGCTGGCCTCTCGCCACAGGGAGAGCACCCTGGGCTCCTTCTCCTTCACCATGACGATGGTGCGTCCCAGCCGGTTGGCCAGGCGGTCGGGGATCGACCCCAGCAGGTGCTGGCGGAGGACCCAGTCGCGCGAGGCCCCGATCACCAGCAGGTCGCTGTTGGCTCCTTCTCGAGCCAGGGTGCGGATCACCGACTCTCCTTCGATAACCTCGGTGACCAGCTGCTCGGCGGGGAGCCCGGCCGACCTGACCTGTTCCGCCAGCTCCTCCAGCCAGCGTTCCAGGTCGGCCCGCTTCTCCTGGCCGTGCGGCAAGAGGATTGTCACCAGGCGTAGGCGGGCGCCGAACCCGCGAGCCAGCTGGATGGCCACCGAGAGTGCCGTGCCGGCGCGCAGGCCCGGGCTCACCCCCAGCAGGAGCTCTCCTACCTGCTCGGGAAGGCCGTGGTCCTTGATGACCAGCAGGTCCGTGGGGGCCTCGGCCACCACCGCCTGGGCCACGCTTCCCCGCACCCGGCTCTCGTGAACGGTGCCCTGCCACCCCAGCACGATGGTGTCGGCCTCCTCCCGCTGGGCGATGTCGGTGATGACCTGCGAGACTCGGTGGCCGACCCCGACGATGCTGTCGATAGTGGCGTCCGGGAACCTCTCCGCCAGCTCGGCCACCCGTTCCATGACCGGTTGGGCTTCCTGGGTGAGCTCCAGGCCGCTCGACAGCGGAAGCTGCGAGGGGATCCGGACCACATTGAGGGCGATGACGTGCGCCTCCTCGTGGCGGGAGAGAGCTACTGCCACCGCCAGCGAGGTGTCCACGTGAGTGGTGTCGGCGACCGGCACCAGGATCGTTCGCCGCTTGCGGGCCCCCCGCTTCACCTCGTAGGCGATGCGCGGGCGCTCGAACTCCTCCAATCGGCCGCGTGAATAGCTCGAATAGATCCCCAGCCCGAGGAGGATCCACACGCCGGCGGCCAGCCAGGCCAGCGGGCTGAAGCGGAACAGGTAGACGGCCAGGAAGGCCTGGGTGGCGATGCCGAGGATCGGCACCAGCGGGAAGAAGGGCATCCGGTAGCCGTATTGCAGCCGATCGCCGAACTCCCGCCGCAGCTTGATGGCCGCGTAGTCGACCTGCAGGAAGAGGAGCAGGAACATGACGTCGGCGGCGGCCGCTACGTCTTCGATGGGGATGGCCAGCACCATGAAGATGATCAGCACGCCGGTGATGGAGAGGGCCATGTAGGGCGTCTTGGTGCGCTCGTGGACCTTGGAGAAGAAGGCGGGAAGCACCCGGTCGCGGCCCATGGCAAACGACACACGCGTGGAAGAGAAGGTGGTGGCGTTGAGGGCCGAGGTGGTGGAGAGCAACCCGCCCAGCAGCAGGAGCAGGGTGCCGAGGGGCATGAACCTGCGGGCAGCCTCCGCCAGGCCCAGCTCCTCGTGGATGCCCAGGAACTCCCAGGAGGTCATGCCGGGCACGGTGACGGCTCCCAAGGCGGTGATGGCCACCAGCACGTAGATGGGGATGACGATCATCAGCGACTTGAAGACCGCCCGGGGGATGCTGCGCCGGGGGTCCCGCACCTCCTCTCCGGCCTGCACGATGATCTCGTAGCCCTCGAAGGCGATGAAAGTGATGCCCATGGCCACGAAGACCGCCCCCACCCCCTCCGGGAAGAACGGCTGGAACTTGGCGAGCACGTCGCCGTCGCCGGTCATGGTGAGCAGGCCGAACAGGATGAAGATCCCGATGACGCCCACCTTGGCCAGGGTGACGATGTTGCCCGCCAGCCCGGTCTCAGAGGCGCCCCGGTAGTTGATGTACAGGAAGGCGAGGGCGATGAGGACTCCGATGGATTTCTCCACCCAGGGTCCCTGGACATCGATGATGCCCAGGTCATGCAGCAGAAGGGCCAGGAAGCTGCCGAAGCCGAGAGCGTAGAGGCTGCCGGCCACCGCATGGGAGAACCACGACATCCACCCGGCCAAAAAGCCGTTGGACTTGCCGAGCGCCTCCTTCACCCACAGGTAGCCCCCGCCCGCCTCCGGGATGGCCGATCCCAGCTCGGCGTAGACCATGGCGGTGAAGATGGTGACTACCCCGTTGAGGGCGAAGGCCAGCATGAGGGCCGGGCCCGCCACCCCGGCGGCGATCCCCGTCAGCACGAACACCCCCGCACCGATCATCGCCCCGACGCCGATCATGGTGATGTCGAACTCCCCGAGCGTCCGGGCGAGCTGGGTCTCGTACTCGGCGATGAGGGGCCGGTCCTTGCTCACCGGCTCGAGCCTTCCTCCCTCGCCGATCCCGCTCTCCGAACCTGCTCGGTGAAGCGGTCGACCTTCCTCATCTGGTAGTAACACCAGGAGAGGATGAAGACCAGCGTGAGGGCGGTCAGTGCCACACCGAAGAGAGCGGCCGAGGTCACCGCCGGGACGTGTCCGCCGAGGAGGGCCCTGGCCCTCGCCTGATCCTCCTGGTTGCCTTGGTCATCTTGCCTGGGTGGAAGTGGCGAGGCTACCCCATAAGGAGGACCAAAGGTAGGCACCACCTCTGCAGGTGAGGGCTATCTTGGCGAGGCGGAAGGGACGGCTCCATGTGGATCGAAACCACTCCAGAAGCGGCCGGCATGGCCCATATCCTTGCTTCGCACAGCCTCAATCCGGGCGTGCTGCAGGCCCACCTTCACCTCTACCGGTCGATCATGTTCGGGCCTTCGGCGCTCTCCCGTACCGAGCGGGAGGCGATGGCGGTGTGCGTGTCGGCGGCCAACGACTGCCACTATTGAGTGGTGCATCACAGCGCCGCCCTCACCGGCGAAGGTGGGGAGCCGGCGCTGGCGGAGGCGGTCGCCTCCGGTCGACTCGATCACCTGCCGGTGCGCCTGGCCGCCTTGTGCCGCTATGCCTTGAAGCTCACCCTGGCTCCTTGGGAGGTGATGGAGGACGACCTGGCGCCCCTCCGCCAGGCCGGCCTCTCCGACCGCGAGGTGGTAGACGCCAACCAGGTGGTCGCATACTTCAACTACGTCAACCGGGTGGCGGACGGCCTGGGCGTGGAGCTGGAGGAATGGTGGCCGGATGACGTGCCCCGGCACCGGCACTATGGGCTCCGTGAGCGCTTCGGGCGTTCCCCGTGACCGTGAGGCCGAGAGGCCCGGGACCAGGCTCCCTGGGAGGTGTGGAACCACGGCCCGCAGACGGCAACGGGTTTGAGTGCGCCTGGTGGAGGTGCTGGTCTAGCGCCAGGCTGCTTGCCGTGGTTCAGACCGCCTCGTCCTCCCTGACAAGCAGGGGAGAGAGAAGACTCCACCTCCCCTCCGGCCCGATGAGCTAGCCCGGCACCCGTCCGTGCAGCAGGAGGTACTCGATCATGCCTCGCTCCCACAGCAGGCCCCATTGGGCGAGCAGGGTCCGCCCGGCCATCCGGACCACCGCCGGAACCTCCTGGCTGGCCTCCAGCTTGTGGCGTGCGAGGGACAGCGCCTGATCGAACACCCGGTCGCCGACCCTCTCCACCTCCACGTCCACCAAGCCGGCCTGCCGAGCCTGGGCGGCGATCTGCCGCCAGCCAGCGATCGCCTGGCGACCGAGGCCCCAAAAGCGCATCATGCCGAAGCCGGCGAGCAGCTCTGAGGGCCGACGGGGAGGACGCTCGGCACTGACGTCGGACATGCTCAGAACGCCGCCGGGTCGCAGCACCCGCCGAGCCTCGGAGAAGAAGGCCGCCCGGGAAGGGAAGTGGAAGGCCGCCTCCACGCTGATCACCCCATCGACGCTTTCGTCGGCCAGGGGGAGACGTGTAGCGTCGCCGACCACAGGGAGCCCCCCCGCCTCGGCCAGCACCGGGCGGCCGGCGTGCAGCTGGGACTCGGTGATGTTGAGGGCCACCAGTGTCTGCGGGCGGGCCACCTCGGCGATCACCAAGTCTTGAGCTCCCAGGCCGTTGCCCACGTCGAGGATGGCCGCACCCCTCGGAAGGGGGGCGCAGAGGACCTCCACCAGGCGCCGAACGGCCGCCGGCGCGTCGTCAGGGTGCCCGGGGCCCTCCCACAGGCCGAGGTTCAGCCAGCCGGGTGCCGGGGCGAGGACGAAGTCGGCTCCCAGGCTGTCGTACACCACCGCCGCCGGGTTGGAGCCCTGCCGGAAGAGCTGCCGGAAGTGGCGCAGGTTGTCTCTGGTCAGCTCGGCCATGCTCCCCAAGCTAACGCTGCGGAGGACCGCCCAGTCTGGCTTTGCCCACGATTGCATCTATCCTTGACCGGGAAAAGGTCACACCGGAAGGCCCTGCGACCGCAAGTGTTGAGAGAGAGAGTGTGAGGGTATGGCAGGCAAAGAGACGAAGCTGATGGTCTGGATCGACCAGGACCTCTGCACGGGCGACGGCATCTGTGAGGAGATTTGCCCCGATGTCTTCACCGCACGAGACGATGGTCTTTGGATCGTCAAGGAGGAGTCCAAGCACTTCGACCGCACGGTGATCTTCGACGGGGAGGATGCCCCCGACGGGGCGAGAGGCATGGCCCGCATCCCCGATCAACTGGCGGAGGATGCCATCGAGGCGGCAGAGGAGTGCCCGGGCGACTGCATCATGATCGAGCCCTACAACGCCTCGTCGGTGCACGCCGCCTAGTCTCGAACACGACTCAGGTGGGCAAGGCCCCGCGGGAGGAGAGCCGTGAGGGAAACGCTGCGGGAGGAGCAGTCCCTGCCCGAAGGCGTGGCCGGCTCAGAGGAGATCACGCTCGAGGAGCTGCAGCTCGCCACCCGCAACCATGGGATGCCGCTGGAGGCACTCCGCTACGACCTGACCCCGGTCGGGCTGCACTATCTCCTCATCCATTTCGACATCCCCTGGGTTGACGAGGGTTCCTGGCGGCTGACCATCGACGGTCAGGTGAGCAACCCGTGCTCCTTCCGGTTGGAGGAACTGCAGGCCCTTCCCCGGGTGAGTGTCCCGGTCACCCTGGAGTGTGCCGGCAATGGCCGTGCCCGCCTCACCCCGCGCCCCGTGAGCCAGCCCTGGCTGACCGAGGCGGTGGGTACGGCCGAATGGACCGGAACACCGCTGCAGCCCCTGCTCGAGGAGGCGGGCCTGCAAGCGGAAGCCCAAGAGGTGCTCTTCACCGGCCTGGACCGCGGGGTGGAGGGAGGGGTGGAGCAGCAGTACCAGCGCAGCCTGCCCCTCGACGAGGCGCTGCGCCCGGAAGTGCTGCTGGCCTACGAGATGAACGGCCAGCCGCTGCTGCCCCAGCACGGCTTCCCGCTTCGGGTGATCGTGCCCGGCTGGTACGGCATGACGCACGTGAAGTGGCTGGAGAGAGTCTCGGTCCTCGCTGAGCCCTTCCTGGGCTACCAGCAGGCCGAGGCGTACCGGATCACGCAGTCGCAGGACGACCCCGGCACGCCGGTGACCCGTATCCTCCCTCGCGCCCTGATGGTGCCGCCCGGCATCCCGGACTTCTTCAGCAGGACGCGCCTCGTGCCTTCGGCGCCCTGCCTGATCGAGGGGCGGGCCTGGTCGGGGTGGGCCCCCATCGTGCGGGTGGAGGTGAGCGTGGACGGGGGGAAGACCTGGCAAGAAGCTGAGCTGGGCGAGCCGCTCTCCGCCTACAGCTGGGCGCCCTGGCGGCTCACTTGGCAGCCCGATCGGCTGGGGGAGCACGAGCTCCTCTGCCGGGCCGAGGATGCTTCCGGCAACCGGCAGCCGGTCGAGGAGCACTGGAACCTGCAGGGGATGGCCAACAACATGGTTCAGCGAGTGGCCGTGTTGGTGCGAGGCGAGGCGTAGAGGGGCTCCTGGTAGACCAAGGCGCTACCCTCCAGCACCACCTGCCCGTCTTGATTGGTGATGGTGGTGCGAAGCTCGCTGATGGGCTTGTCTGGGCGGACCCCGACCACCTCCACCTCGGCGGTGATCTCGTCCCCGGGGCGGACGGGCGCCTTGAAGGACCAGTCGACGTGCAGGAAGACGCTCCCCGGCCCCGGCAGGTCCTCCGCTACCACTGCATTGAGCAGGCCCGAGGTAACCCCTCCCTGCACGATCAGGCCTCCGAAGCGGGTGCGGGCGGCCAGCTCCTCGTCGTAGTGGAGGGGGTTCCGGTCACCGGTCATCGCGCTGAAGAGGTCGATGTCGCGCCCGGTCACCAGGCGAGTGCGCCGAGCCACCTCTCCTACTTCCGGCATGAGATGAGCCTACGTCGACCAGAATTCCGTCGGGGCGATCAGATCGAGAGCTCGCTCTGATGGAGTCCGTCAGGGACGCCGGCGGACCAGTTGGAGGTTACGTCCCATGCTCTCGGCGCCCACCCGTTTCAGCCGCTGGTGGATCACCCCATTGGCCGGGCAGGCTTCTGTGGTGAAGGTCGGGTGACCCCACTGGGCAGCTGCGCTGAGGGCCCATCTGATGAGGGCCGCGGCGATGGTGGTGTTACGGTACTGGCGGACCACGCCGATCAGCCCGAAGCGCGGGCCATTGGCGTTTCGCCATATGCGGACCAGGCCTACGTACTCCCCGTTGTGGTCATCGACCCCCACCAGGTAGGCCGACGGGTCGAAAGGCGGTGACTCGGCGATCTCCTCCCGAAACCACTCCCGATCTCCCCGCCAGCCGTCGGTGCCCGGCACGTCTTGACGCACCGTGTTGTCCAGCGTGAAGAGCCGGCCCTCGTCCACCGTGTCGGCGGCCTGGATGCTGAAACCCGGCGGTGTCGATGCTCGTCTCAACTTGGCCAGTGCCGCATCGAAGCGTACTCGGAGTCTCTCCGCCACCATCTCCTGTGTGAAACCGGCGGCTTGAAGAGCCTCGACCGCCTCGGTCTCGTCAGCGTCGACCGTCGTGTACAGCCTCCCGCCAAGGGTTTCCAAGACGGCATGCGTCAGTGAGGCGTAGGCCGCTGGGTCCGGGCAAGCGAACATCAGGAAATTGCGCCGGTCGGGTCTCAGCCAGGTGCTGACTGCCCCGGCGACGGTGCCGTTGACGATCGCCAGCCACCGTTGCAGCGGTTGCGCCTGAAGATCGTCACGGTCGCGCAGCTCATCGGGCGATAAGCCGTAGGCAGATGCAGCCAGCTCGTACTGATCGCTGAATTCCTCGACGCGCACTGTGCCAGACGCTAACCCCGCTGCTCCTGCAAGGCTCCCCATTTACCAGGCAACGCCGACTGGTGACTCCCCATTGGTCAGGGGAGCGGCTCGAGGAGCTCGAGTCGATTGCCGAACGGGTCGTGTGCATAGCAGCGCTCGAAGCCGGGGAGAGCCTCATCATCCACCACCTCCACCCCCGCCTGAACGAGGCGCTGCTTCATCTCTGAGAGCCCATTGACCAGCAAGGCAGGGTGAGCCTTCTTGGCCGGTCTGAAGCCCTCTTCCACACCGAGATGCACACGGATGAGTGCCGACTCGAACCAGCATCCCCCTCGAGCTTTGAGCTGAGGTGGTTTCTCGACCTGAGGAATCCC
>JALYHC010000041.1 GCA_030776765.1 Actinomycetota bacterium
GGGCAGGGGGGAACAGCCAACCGGGTGATGATCTGTTGACGACCGAAACCGTGCCAATAGGCGAGCAGCTCGAGAGGGAAGACCTCCAGCGGGCCGTCGAGGCGTACCTGGAGGCGGCCCGCTCTCAGGAGACAGCGGAAGCAGAGACGTGCCTCAAGCTGGCCCGCTGTTACGTCCGCCTCGACGACCCGGACTCGGCTTACCTCTGGTTGGGGAAGGTAGTGAACGCCGGCGACCACTTCCCCTCCTGGCTGGCCGCGGCCTCCCTGCTTCGGCAGCTGGAGGCGCAGCACCCTCCCGCCGCCAAGCGCTCGGCCAAGGTGGCCCTGCTGAGCAGCTACACCAGCGTCCAGCTCGCTCCCCTGCTCCGCCTGGCAGCCCTGCGGCAAGGCATCTACGTGGAGCTCTACCAGCCCGACTACGGCCAGTACCGGCAGGAGATCATCGACGGCCGCAGCCGCCTCTACGAATTCGAGCCCGACTTCGTCATCATCGCCCCCCACGAGGGGGACCTGGCGCTGCCGAAGTTCAGCCAGGACCCCGAGGAGGACGTGGCCGTCGAGCTGTCCCGCTGGGAATCGCTCTGGCGCCTCGTACAGGAGCGCCTGCGAGGGCGGGTCATCCAGCACAACTTCGCCATCCGCCCCGAGCAGGCCATGGGCCACCTGGGGGCCCGCCTGCCCGGCTCCCGCTACGTGATGACCCAGATGCTCAACGCCCGCTTGGGACAAGCGGCCGGCAGCAACGTCTCCATCCTCGACTGTGAACGGCTCTCCTCGCTCTTCGGGAAGCTGCGGTGGTTCGACGACCGTTACTGGTACCTCTCCAAGCAAGCGGTGGCCCTCGACGCCCTCCCCATGCTGGCTCGTCATACGGTGGCCCTGCTGGCCGCCGAGCTGGGCCTGAGCCGCAAGTGCCTGGTGCTGGACCTCGACAACACCCTGTGGGGCGGAGTGATCGGCGAGGAGGGGCTGGGCGGCATCAAGCTGGGGGACGGCCCGGAAGGGGAGGCCTTCGTTGCCTTGCAGGAGTACATCCTCAAGCTGAGGGACAAGGGGGTGATCCTGGCCGCCTGCTCGAAGAACAACGAGGCCGACGCCCGCGAGCCCTTCGAGAAGCACCCCGACATGCGGCTCAAGCTCGAGGACTTCGCCATGTTCGTGGCGAATTGGGACCCCAAGCCCGACAACCTGCGGCGCATAGCTCGCACGCTCAACATCGGGCTGGACTCGCTGGTGTTCGTTGACGACAACCCGGCAGAGCGGGAGGTTATCCGCCAGCTGCTCCCCGAGGTGGAGGTGATCACCCTCAAACCCGACCCCTCCAGCTACACGCGCTCCCTGTCGGAGTACCTGCTCTTCGAGACCGCTTCCTACACCCCTGAGGACGCCACCCGGACCGCCCAGTACCGGGCGCGGGCCGAGATCGCCAACCTGGAGGCAGCCGCCACCTCCATCGAGGACTTCCATCGCAGCCTGGAGATGGAGGCACTCATCGCCCCCTTCGACGAGCTGCACCTGCCCCGCATCGCCCAGCTGATCGGCAAGACCAACCAGTTCAACGTGACCACTCGTCGGCATGGGATCAGCGAGATCCGCTCCAGGATCAACGACCCCGACTGGGTGCACTTCTACCTCAAGCTGCGGGACCGCTTCACCGACCATGGCCTGGTGGGCCTGCTCATGGCCGAGCGCCGGCAAGGCATCCTCGACATCGACACCTGGCTGATGAGCTGCCGGGTGATCGGCCGCACCGTGGAAGCCGAGATGCTGGCCCACCTCTGTCGCCGGGCTGAGGAGCTGGGCTGCTCCCGGCTGCGGGGGACTTACATCCCCACCGCCAAGAACGCCATGGTGGCAGATATCTACGGTCAGTTCGGCTTCGACCAGGTCGAGGGCGCCGATGGCGTCACCACGTGGGAATACGACCTCGCCGGCAAGGGGCCCATCCGGAACGAGTTCATCAGACCATGGGAGAGCTCCAATGAACCTGCATGACCGCCTGGAGAAGATCTTTCGCAACGTCTTGGGGAACGACTCGATCGAGCTGCGGGACGAGACCACCGCCGCCGACATCGAGGGCTGGGACTCCATCGCCCACATCAACCTGATGTTCAGCATCGAGCAGGAGTTCGGCATCCAGTTCGTGGGCAACGAGTTTGCCCAGTTCACCGACGTGGGGGACCTGAAGCGCTCGCTGGAACAGAAGGCCGTAGGGTAAGGTTCTTCTCCCTCCCCCGCTTGCCCCTCCTCTCCCTCCCCCTGACCCCCTCCCACAAGCGGGAGGAGGGAACTACTCCCTCCGATTGACTTCATCGTCAGCGGTGGGCATACTCGCCGCATGGGGGCGGGCAATCCCTGGAAGCAGCTCTCGGAGCGCGCCGTGCGCGTCGACCCGCAGAGCGGCATCCGCGAGGAGGCCGCCTTCTTCGGTCCACCAGGGCGCCGGCTGCTCACCATCGCCCACCTGCCGCCCGGCCCTCCCAGAGGCGGTGTGCTCATCTGCAGCCCCACCCAGGCGGAGCTGATGAAGAACTACCGCAAGGAGGTGCTGCTGGCCAGGGCGCTCGCCGAACGCGGCTTCGCCACCCAGCGCTTCCAGTACCGGGGAACCGGCAACAGCGAAGGCGCCAACGAGGACGTCACCTTCCACTCCATGCTCGAGGACACCCAGGCCGTGGCCGAGTGGTTCCTGCAGCGGCTGGCCGGCCGGCCCACCGCCTTGGTGGCCACGCGCTTGGGGGCAGTGGTGGCGGCCGCCGCGGCGGCGGCCTGGCCGGGGATCCCCCTCGCTTTGTGGGAGCCGATCACCGACACCTCCCGCTACTTCCGAGAGGCCTTCCGCTTCCGCCTCATGTATGAGCTGGGCCAGGGAGGTGAGGACCCGCACCCTTCTACCGAGAAGCTGCTTCGCCAGCTCATGACGAGCGGCCTGGTGGACGTGGTGGGGTTCGCCATCTACAAGCCTCTCTACGAGAGCATGTTGGGCCTGACGCTCCTCGAGGCGCTGGGGGAGGTACCTCGGCCTCTCCTCTTCGTCCAGGTGGGCAGGGGCTCCCAGCTCCGGGGAGAGTACGCATCCCTCGGTGACCGGCTTCGGGCGGCCGGCTTCGCGATCGAGCACGCCTTGGTGGAAGGGGACGCCGCCTGGTGGTTCGACAATGCCGAGGGCGACCTGGCCCGCCAAGACCTGATCGGTACTACCTGCGACTGGCTGGAGCGGAGGCTGTCGAGCCCCAAGCTCGAGGAGGTGATGTGAGCGAGAGGCTCCTCGTCAGCGCCTCGGAGGAGATCCCCGTCTTCTTCCCGGCCGGCGGAGAGACGCTGTTCGGGATCCTGACGCGTCCCGTAGGCGAGCCGAAAGGAGTGGGAGTGGTCCTGCTGGCCGTCCGTGCCACCTTCCATCGCAACCGGGTGGCGGTGCTTCTGGCCCGCCGCCTGGCCGGCCTCGGGTTCCACGTACTGCGCTTCGACTACCACGGGCTGGCCGACAGCAGCGGGACGGCCACCTTCCACCTGGACCAACCCTTCGTGGAGGACGTGGAGGGTGCGGTGCGGCGCATGCGGCAGGAGGGAGTGGAGCGGTTCGTGCTGGTGGGCCAGTGCTTCGGAGCGCGTACCGCCCTGGCGGCCGCCGCCCGCCTCGATGGCATTGCCGGAGTGGTGCTGGTGGCGCTGCCGGTGCTGGACTGGTCCGGCA
>JALYHC010000042.1 GCA_030776765.1 Actinomycetota bacterium
CCTACCCCTGCTTCTTGGCGATGGCCTTGCCCAGCTCCTGCTTGCTCATCTTGGAGCGCCCGCGGATGCCCAGGTCCCTGGCGCGCTCGTAGAGCTCCTGCTTGCTGCTTCCGCGCACGTCGACACCACCGTAGGTCTCTCCCCCCGTCTCGCCCTGGGCGGGTGACTTGGCGGCCCGCTCGTCGGAGGGGCCCTTCTCGTCCTTGGCCACCCAGCGATCGCCCTTCTTCTGGAACGAGTGCTTAAGGGCGGCATAGGCGGTCTGGTGCGCCCTCCTGCCCTCGCCGTACGTCTCGACCGCGCTGTCGTGTGCCTTGGCCCACGTCCTCTGGGCCTTCTTCGAGGACCGCCTGATGGTGTCCGGCATCTCCTGTTCGGCTGGCATTGCCACTCCTCCTGCTTGCCTCGCCTTTCACTTTCCCTGCTCTTGGAGACGGCAAAACGTGGAGCCTATGGTTGACGAGCGGCGAGGGGGGAAGGATCGCGTGGCAAACCCGGAACGCCTGATCGAGGAGTTGCTGGACCGGTACGGGCGCACCTTCGCCGAGGAGCTCGGCATCCCCGCAGAGAAGGGCACTCCCTCTCCCCTGTTCCGACTGCTCTGCGCGTCGCTGCTCTTCAGCGCCCGCATCAGCTCGGACATCGCCATGCGAGCCGCTCGAGCCCTGGCCGAGCAGGGGTGGACCACTGCTCAGAAGCTGGCCCGGTCGACCTGGGAGGAACGGACGAGGACGCTCAACCAGGCCGGCTACGCTCGCTATGACGAACGTACTTCCAGCATGCTCGGAGACACCACCGGGCTGCTGCTCGACAAGTACTCGGGTGACCTCAGGCAGCTGCGGCGGGCCGCCGAGCGCCACCCCGCGCGGGAGCGCCGGCTCCTGAAGGAGTTCAAGGGGATGGGCGACGTTGGAGCGGATATCTTCTTTCGGGAGGTGCAAGTCGCCTGGGACGAGCTCAGGCCCTTCGCCGACGACAAGGCGTTGCGGGCCGCCAAGCATCTCGGCCTGGGCAACGACACCGAGAGCCTGGTGGGGCTGGTCCCCGCCAAGGACTTCCCCCGGCTGGTGGCCGCACTCGTGAGGGTCGACCTGGCCGGCGATCACGAGGAAGTACGCCAGGCGGCCGAAGGCTCCTGAGAGCGGTTGCCTGCCGGCGGTGAGTGGAGAGGCCAGGTGCATGCCTGAGACGGAGCTGCGGGGCAAGGTTGCCCTCGTCACCGGTGGCGGCCGCGGGCTGGGGAGGGCGGTCTGCCAGGTGCTGGCCCGCCAAGGGGCGGTGGTCCTGCCGGCCGACGTGGATGAGGGTTCGGCCGAGGCCACCCTCAGCGAGCTTGGCGGGAAAGGTGTAGCGCTTGGGTTCGACGTGGCCGACGAACGACAGGTGGAGGAAGCGATCGGCCGCGTGCAGGAGGACTACGGCCGGTTGGACGTGCTGGTGAACAACGCAGGCGTCGACGTCACCGTTCCGGTGTCCACACTGTCCGTGCAGGACTGGGACCGAGTGCTGGCGGTCAACCTGCGGGGCCCGTTCCTGCTCTCCAAGCATGCTCTGAGGATGATGCAGGCACAGGGATCGGGCCATATCGTGAACGTCGTCTCCACCGCCGCCAAGCGGGCATGGGCCAACGCCTCTGCTTACCATGCCTCCAAGTGGGGGCTGCTCGGCTTGAGCCACGCCCTGCACGTGGAGGCGCGCCAGCACGGCGTAAAGGTGACGGCAGTGGTGAGCGGCGGCATGCGCACCCCCTTCCTGCTCGACCGGTTCCCGGAGCTCGATCCCGGCTTGCTGCAGGACCCGGCCAACGTCGCAGAGACCATCCGCTTCGTCCTCTGCCAGCCTGGCGAGACGGTGATCCCCGAAGTGATGGTCCTCCCGATGCGAGAAACGTCCTGGCCGTAGTCGGTTCTTTGGGCAATAGCCGGGCGCCACCCGCGGGTAGAACCTAAGGTTCGCCGACCGGCAGCGAGTAGAGGGCGTAGGCCTGGCGGATGACCGGCTGGGCCACGTTGCGCACCCGGATGCCTCCGGGGGTCATCCCCTTCTCGCTCCCATGGTGGGCATGGCCGTGGATGACCAGGTCGGCGCCCGCCCGATCGATCGCCTCCGAGAGGCACGAGCTGCCCAGGAACGGGTAGATCTCCAGCTTCTCGCCCTGCAGCGTCTCCCTGATGGGGGCGTAGTGGAGGAGAGCGATGCGAACGTCGGCGTCGAGGGACTGGAGCGCCTTCTCCAGCAGGGAGGCGGTCTGCTTGCTGTGGGCCATGAAGGCCTTCATCTCGGGCTCGCCGAAGTCGCTTCCCGAGGCGCCAGGGAAGCCGCCCCCAAAGCCTTTGGTTCCGGCAAGGCCCACGCGGTGGCCGTCCACGTCCACGATGGCCCAGTCACCTTCCAGCACGGTGATACCCACCCCCCGCAGCAGTTCGGACATCTCCTCCTGCAGGTCGGCGTGGTAGTCGTGGTTGCCCAGCACGGCGATGACGGGCAGCGGAAGGCCGCCCAGCTCCTGCGCCAGCACCTCGGCCTCTTCCAGCACCCCCACGCGGGTCAGGTCGCCTGCCAGCAGGAGGAGATCGGCCCACTCGGAGAGGTGGTTCAGGCTGGGCCGCAGGGTGCCGGCAGAGTCGGTGCCGAAGTGGAGGTCTCCCACCGCGGCTACCCGGATCACTCCAGCCATTCGCTGCGTGAGGGCTCGGCGAAGTCCATGACGGTCATCTCGTTGTCGACTGCATAGCCGGTGGGTGCCAGGTCGCTCACCGCCTCCGTGACGGCTTGGCGGCGCTCGGCGCTGCTCACGTTGCCGGTGATCACGATCTTTCCCGGCGCCAGGCTCACCTGCACATCCAGCTCGCTCATCTGGGCGAGGCCGGCACGGATGTGCTCGACGAGGTAGTCATCCGGCTCCCTGTCGTCCGGCGGGACCGGCACCTCAGCTCACCTCGCCCTCGTAGATGCTCTGGAAGAGCGAGCGGATGACGTCATCGGGCACGATCAGGTCGTTGCCCTGGGCGTAGAGGAGCAAGCTGAGCACACGGCGGGCCCCCCGCCGCGCCCGGGAGAGCAGGTACTCCCAGTCCAGCCGGCAGGCGGCCACGATGGCCAGGGCATCGTGCCAGTGACGGGGGGTGTATTCGTCGTGGGCGATGGCCTTGATCACCACCATGTCCTCCGGTGGGACCAGGCTCAGCGAGCGCCCCTTGAACTCGCGCACCACCGCTCGCGCCAGCATCTCGTCGTCGAGGTAGATGTCGCCGGTGGAGCGAAAGATGACGTCCACCATCTGCCCGTCCTTGTAGCCCTTGTAGAGCCAGTGGGGAAAGCGCTCCTCCGTCTCGAAGCCGGCATCGTCGAGAGCGTCCAGCACCACCCGCCCCTCCTGGGGGCGAACGAAGATGTCGACATCCTGTGTGTACCGGGGGCGGCCGAGGGCGGCGGAAGCGATGCCTCCCATGAGCAGGTAGGGGACCCCACTTCCCTCCACCGCCTCGATGGCCTGGTCCAGCACCTCCAGGAACGCCTGCTCCGCCTCCGCCTGGTCGGTGCTAGAGCCGGCCGACCTCTCCGCCTCCGCAGCGGCGATCTTTTCGAGTGCTTCCGCCATCGAGCAGCACTATACGACCGGGGTCGGCCTAAGCATGCCTGCGCCGGTGGCAGCGGAATGGAGGCGAGGAATCACGTGGTTAGATGATGCATTAGGAGGCCAAGGGAAAGCATGAGCCAGCCCGCTCCCAACGGTTCCAGAGAAGCAGCCCAATCGGCCGGGCTGCGCTACGTGTGCGACGAGGACCCGGGTATCCACCGAGTGCGGCGCGGTCGAGGGTTCAGCTATGTGCTGCCCGACGGACAGGTCATCCGGGACAAGAAGGAGCGGCAGCGCATCAAGCAGATAGTCATCCCGCCCGCCTGGAGAGACGTCTGGATCTGCCCTCGCCCCGACGGCCACATCCTGGCCACCGGGCGTGACGACCGGGGACGCAAGCAGTACTGCTACCACCCGAGGTGGCGTGAGGTGCGAGACACCGCCAAGTTCGACCGCATGCTCCACTTCGGAGAAGCCCTTCCCGAGCTTCGCGCCAGGGTGGACGGCGACCTGCGCAGGCACGGCCTACCGCCCCAGCGGGTGCTGGCGCTGGTGGTGCGCCTGCTCGACGAGACCCTCATCCGCGTGGGCAACGAGGAGTATGCGGAGGCCAACGAGACGTATGGGCTCACCACCCTTCGATCCGAGCACGTGGAGGTGAGCAGCTCGAAGGTGGTGTTCGACTTCGTCGGCAAGGGCGGGACCGAGCGACAGGTCGCCTTTCGAGATCGCCGCCTGGCCCGGGCGGTGCACCAGTGCCACGAGCTGGGCGGCCAGGAGCTGTTCACCTATCTCGATGAGGACGACGAACTGGTGACGGTCGGCTCGGCCGAGGTGAATGACTACCTGCGCGACCTGGTGGGCGAAGACGTCACGGCGAAAGACTTCAGGACCTGGGGCGGCACCTCCCTGGTGGCCCGGGTCCTGGCGGAGCTCGGCCCGGCCGGCTCGGACAAGGAGGCGGCCGGCAACGTCCTCACCGCCATCGACGCGGCCGCAGAACAGCTGGGCAACACCCGGGCGGTGTGCCGCCAGTCCTACGTCCACCCGTCCATTCCCGAGGCATACTTCCAGGGCCGCCTCCTCGATCACTGGCGCGTCGCCCGGAGCAGACAGTGGCTCGATCGCAGTGAGGTGACCCTGCTGGCCGTGCTGAAGGCGGAAGCAGCCTGATCGTGGACCTTCGCCGGCGGCAATCCATCGCCTGACCGACCACCAGGAAGGGAGTGACATGACCGCTGTGGCGCTGGGGCTCGCCCTCATCCTGGCCATGGTTCACCTGGTGGCCAATCGACTGCGGTTCCTGCATGTGATACCGAGAAGCCGATGGTTGTCCCTCTCAGGGGGAGTGGCGGTTGCCTACGTCTTCGTGCAGCTCCTCCCCGAGCTGGCGGAAGGCCAGCAAGCGCTCGAGGAGGAGGGCCCGTCGATCTTCGAATACCTGGAGCGCCACGTCTACCTGTTGGCCCTGCTCGGTCTCTCCATCTTCTACGGGCTGGAACGGGCGGCCAAGCGTTCAGGAGGGGAGCGCCGGGAGACGGAGGAGGACTCTGCCGGAGAGCGCGTGTTCTGGCTGCACATGGGGTCCTACGGCATCTACAACATCCTGATCGGCTACCTGCTCCTGCATCGTGAGCAGCCGGGAATCCAGAGCCTGCTCTCCTTCGGAGTGGCGATGGCCCTGCACTTCCTCACCAACAGCTACGGCCTGAGGATGAGCCATAAGGACTCCTACGACGCGCTCGGTCGCTGGCTGCTGGCGGCCGCGGTGCTCCTCGGTTGGGTCCTGGGAGTGCAGGCCGAGGTCGGCGAGGCCGTCCTGGCCCTTCTCTTCTCCTTCTTGGCCGGCGCCGTGGTCCTCAATGTGCTGAAGGAGGAATTGCCAGAGGAGCGCCAGAGCCGCTTCTGGCCGTTCGCCTTCGGGGCGGTGGGCTACGCCGCCCTGCTGCTCCTCGCCTAGATGGGAGCTGGCCGTGCGTCCCCTAAATGGGAAGGGTGGTGATGGGAAAGCCGACGGTAGAGCCGGAGGTGCCGCTCGGCTATCCCCTCCCATGAGAACCCGGCGGCGAAGGCTTGCGCCCGCCGGCGCAGGTGACCCGGCTCCTCGCTGGGCGGCAGCCACTGCAACAGGGCCTGGGCCAAGGCGTGCGGATCCTGCCGCGGCACCAGGCGCACCGAAGGCTCTCCCTCGAGCTCGGCGTCGCCTCCCACCGATGCCGTACCGACCACCGGCAGGCCGTGGGCAAGCAGGGCGAGGAGGGAACCGCTCTTCAGGGTGAGCCCGTGCTTGAAGGGAAGCACCCCGACGTCGGCGCCTGTCAGGTACCGGGAGAGCTCGGGCTCAGCGAGGTACCCGGTCATGTGCACCTTGCCCATCAAAGATCCCACAAGCGTGCGAACCCGCAGCTCCTCGCGGTAGCGCTCGGCCTCCTCTCCGCGCAGCATCGAGCTCTCCACCCCGCCCAGCAGCAGGAGACGGGCGGCCGGCAGCGCCGTCAGGAGCTGGCCGAACGCCTCGAGGAGCGTCTCCAGCCCTTTCACCGGGTGCAGGAACCCGAAGTAGGCGATGATCGGGCAGCCCTGGGGCCATCCCGCCTCCCGACAGGTGGCTTGTCTGGCCGCCTGCCGTGGCCAAGAAGCCACCGACACGTTGGCGCCGATGGGTATCCGCACCAGGCGCTCGGCAAGCGAGGGGAGCCGGTCCACCAGATGTCGGGCGGACGTCTCGTGAGTGGCGATGACGGAGTCGCTGAGCGTCAGCAGGAAGGCGTCCTCCCCGTCCCACCAGGCCCGCCGCTCGCCCCACCGCTTCATCACCCCCAGCAATGCGGGCGGCAGGTAGGCCGGCTGCCAATCCCACCACCCGTACTCGTGGACGGTGCTGACGATCGGCCTTCGCCATCCGGTCGCTCTGAGCACGAGCGGGAGGGCCAGCACCGCCCGCTGCGAGTGGTAGCTCCCGGCCGCATGCTGGATGTGCACGACGTCGGCGGCGCTGCCGCGGATGGCACGGGTCAGAGCCGGCAGCATTCCTGCTCCCCAGCCCTTCACCACCCCCACCACCTGCTCGTCCTCGGCCCGGCGGGCCGCCTCCACGGTGGTGAGCACGATGGGATCCAGGCCCTCCTTGCTCAGGGCCAGCTTCAGACGCTGGACGTAGTGGGACACCCCATCCCGGACTGGGTGGTAGGTGCCCGAGACGAAGGCCACCCGCACCGGCAGGCCCTACTGCGAGCGGACCTGGGAAGGGCGGCCCGAGCCCAGCAGCTGGAGCGCCGCCTCCGCCACTTCCCGAGCCGGGATGTCCAGGCACTCCAGGTTGAACGGGCACGTGAACGCGTAGCAGGGACTGCAGGAGGTGGGATGTCGGAGGAGCACCGCAGGGCCCCGGCGAGGCCGCCACTGGGACTCCAGCTCGGTCCCCGAGAAGGTGATGACGGCGGGGGTGGCGGTGGCGTCGGCCAGGTGCATGACCGAGGTGTTGTTGGTGAGCACCAGCGACGAGGCGTCCACCAAGCAGGCCAGCTCGGGAAAGCTGGTACGCCCGGTCATGTCCACCGCCGCCCGGCCGATGCCCCCGACCAGCTCCCGGCTGCGGAGGCGATCCCGCTCCACGCCCGTCACCACCACCCGCCAGCCGGTCTCCGCCACCAAGAGGCGAGCTGCCTCCCCAAAGCGCTGCCAGGGATACGTGCGCGCCTGGCAGCTCGTCCAGGGGTTGAGGAGGAGGAAGGGTTGGCGGGGGTGCACCCCCCTCTCCTCCAGGATGATCCGGCAGCGTTGCCGGGCTTCGGAGGGCAGGGTGATGGAGAGGTGGCGACTGGCGGCCGTGAAGCCCACCGACTCCACCAATCGCAGGTTGCGCTCCACCTGGTGGAGCGAGTCGGGAGCGCCGGAGAGCTCGTTGGTGAGGACCGCCCGACCCCGCTCTTTCGACGCACCCAGCCGCAGGGGGATGGCGGCCAGGTAGCAGAGGTAGGCGGCCGCATGGGGAGTCTGGTTGAAGCTCGTGAAGATGACGGACGCATCGAAGCGCTTCTCGGAAAGCCGGGCGACCAGCCGCCCCTCCCGCTCTGGATCGAAGGTGAGCCGGCCCGAGACGTCCTGCCACACCACCCGTTCGGACAGCACCTGGTCGATCCAGGGCAGCAACGGGGCGGCCTGCGCGCCGCCGGGGCTGGCCATCAGCGTGATCCGCGCCTGAGGGAGGGCTTCCCTGATGGCCCGAAGTGCCGGTCCCGTCATGAGCACGTCCCCCAGGTTGTCGAGCCGCATGGCCAGCAGGTTGCGCACCTGCCCCCACGCTTCGTAGGGTCCCGGTGGTCCTGCCGAGCGTTGGGGCATCAGGAAGCACGCCGGGCGAGGAGGCGTCCGGCGGAGGCTTCCACCTGCTCGGGAGCTATCCCCTCGGTGCAGGAGCCCCAGACGTCGAGCGGGCACTCGCCGCTGTACCAGCAGGGCTGGACGGTGAAATCGTCCGGCACCCGCAGCGGGCAGTCAGGGAACCCCTGCAGGTCGGCGTGGCCGTCCCCGTGGCCGTAACGCCCGGCCCAACTCGGTCCGAACAAGGTGACGGTGGGCACCCCGAGGGCGGCCGCCAGGTGGGCCGGGCCGGTGTCGGCGGCTACCACGAGGTCGGCGTGGGAGAGGGTGGCGGCGAGGAGGATCAAGCTCCCGCGTGGCCAGATCCGGGTGCTCGAGGAGAGCTGCTCTGCCAGGCGGAGCGCCAGGGCCTGGTCGGAACCCACCGCCACCAGGATGGAGGCCGCCCAGCCCTCTTCCAGGCGGCGCCCGAGCGCCACGAAGCGGGAGAGCGGCCAGCTCTTGATCTTCATGCCGGCCTCCGGGAAGAGGACCACCAGGGGCCTTCCCCGAGGCAGCCGCCTCCCGGCTCGCCGCCTGCTCCAGCCCGGAAGGTGCAGCGAGGGCGGAGGCAGCGTCCGGGAGTCGATGAGCCCGTCCTGGAGGAGAATGCGTACGAAGCGCTCCCCTACCCTCTCCTCCGGCCCCGGGCCTCGCCATAGGTCGGTGACGGCGAGCGAAACACGCTCTTCGATGACGTGGGGAATGCCGTCGTACATCGTATCGCTGACCACCAGGTCGTAGTGGGCCTCCCGCAGCACCCGCCCCAGCCAATCCTGCAGATGGGCCTTGGGGCGGGGAGCGAGAACGTGGTGGACGAGGGGGTCGTGGGCAACGAGCTCGGCGCCCGGGCGGAATGTCGCCACGTCGAGGCGGGCCTGCGGATGGGACCTGGCCAAGGCCTGGATGGCCGGCAGGGCGATGACGAGGTCCCCGAACCCTCCCAGCAGCTCGACGAAGAGGATGGATCGTGGCGGCAACCTGCTTCCCGTCTACCCCTTTTCCCGTACCCTGCTCTAGGAGAAGTCAAACTGCCCGGCAGAAGCGCCCACTGGAGCGGAGCGAAGCCGTTCCCCCACCACGTCGAAGGCCATCAGGACGTCTTCGGGCGTGACGTGCACCGCCCGGTTGGCCAGTCGCATCCCGTCCGCCAGGCGGGCGGTCCCCAGATCACCCACCGCCTCGGTGCCGCTACCGATGATCCTCGGCGCCACCCCCACGATCAGCCGGTCCACCACTCCCGCAGCCAGCATGGACGTGATCACCTTGGCACCCCCTTCGACGAGCAGCGAGCGCACGCCCGCCTCTGCCAGCACGTCGAGTGCCGCCTCCACATCGACGCCGCCTGGTCCCGACCGAACCACCCGGACCCCGACGCCCTCAGCCCGGAGAGCCGACCGGGAGGAGGGGCGAGACCTCTCGGTGGTGAGCACCAGTGTGGCGGCGCCAGGCCCGAGGACCCGGGCCGAGGGAGGGACGCGCAGGGTGGAGTCGAGCACGACTCTCAAGGGGGAGGCCCCGGGCACCCTACGCACCGTGAGCTCGGGGTCGTCCCGCAGCACCGTGCCGATGCCCACCAATACCGCGTCGCATGATGCCCGCAGGGCGTGAGAGACGGTGCGCTCCCGCTCCCCGCTGATCCAGCGCGAGTCGCCGCTGCGGGTGGCGATACGTCCGTCCAGCGTCTGGGCGTACTTCAGGACAACGTAGGGCCGCCCCGGCGAGGAAGCGACCGAGCCCAGGAGCAGGCTGGCATCCACCGCCGGCGGCAGCACCTCGGAGAGCTCCTCTCCCAACGGGCCTTGGTGGCCCAGCCGCTCGCTCTTGGTCCGCAGGTAGCCGATGTTGCGGGCGTGGGGGGCGGTGGCGAGAGACAGGACCGATTCCACCTCGATCCCGGCCTCTCGCACGCCCTCCACCTTGGCGGGGTTGTTGGTGAGCAGCCGAACCGAGCGCACTC
Source organism: Actinomycetota bacterium (assembly GCA_030776765.1). Classification (GTDB taxonomy): domain Bacteria; phylum Actinomycetota; class Acidimicrobiia; order Spongiisociales; family JALYHC01; genus JALYHC01. The sequence goes on from JALYHC010000042.1 coordinate 9,903, forward strand.
CCAGAGCGGCCAGCACGGTGCCCGCTTCTCGGTAGTCGCGGCAATCGACGGGAAGACCCAAGCGGAGGTTGGCATCCAGGGTGTCCAGGCCGTTGTCCTGCTCGGCGTAGGCCCGAAGCTTGTTGACCAACCCGATCCCCCGGCCCTCTTGACCGGTTGCGTAGAGGAGGATGCCCTGGCCCTCTGCTGCCATGGTCCGCATCGCCAGCTGCAGCTGGACTCCGCAGTCACAGCGCAGCGACCCCAGGGCGTCGCCGGTCAGGCAGGTCGAGTGCAGGCGGGTGAGCACCGACCGTCCGTTGTGGAGGTCGCCCCGGGTCAGGGCCAGGTAGACGGAGCCCGACGGGCACTCGAAGGCCCGCGTGTCGAACTCTCCAAAGGGCGTAGGCAGCGAGACCCGCGCCACCTCCTGCGTCTCCCTCACCAAACCTCCTTCCCGACCATCCTGCCCGCGGCCAGCACGTACCTTAAAGGGATGGCCCAATCACCGACAGCTCGAGCCCTGTTCTTCACCGGCCCGCGGCGGGTCGAATGGCGGGCGCTGGACCTGCGCCAGCCGGAGGACGGCGAGGTCCTGGTGAGGACCTCCCATTCGGGGATCAGTGCCGGGTCGGAGATGCTGGCCTACCGGGGAGAGGTGGACCCGGACCTCCCCCTCGACGAGACCATCCAGGCCCTGCCGGGAGGCTTCGCCTACCCGTTCCGTTACGGCTACAGCTCGGTAGGGCGGGTAGAGCTCTCCCGAGCCCCGCTGCACGAGGGCGAGGTGGTCTTCGCCTTCCACCCCCACCAGGATCTCTTCGTCGTCGCCGCCGCCGACGTGCTGCCCGTCCAGGTCGAGCCGAGGCTGGCCACCCTCCTTCCTCTCGTGGAGACCGCCCTCCAGGTGACGCTCGATGCCGGGCAGGTCCTGGAGGAGACGGTGGTGGTGCTCGGCCTCGGCCCGGTGGGCCTCCTCACCGCCATCCTGCTCGCTCGAGCCGGGGCCGAGGTGCTGGGAGTGGACCTGCGGGTCGATCGCCGCCGGGCGCTGGCCGACGCCGGACTGGAGTCTGTGGGCCCCTCCGAGCTCCGGGCGACCGTGCGAGAGCTCAGCGGTGGCCGAGGCGTGCCCCTCGTCGTGGAAGCGAGCGGGAGCCCCGAGGCCCTGGGTGGTGCCCTCGACCTCCTGGCCCATGAGGGGGCGGCCCTGGTTGTCTCCTGGTATGGGACCAAGCCCGTCTCTCTCCCCCTGGGCGGGGCCTTTCACCGCCGCCGCCTCTCCATCCGCAGCACCCAGGTCTCGACCATCCCAGCCTCGCTCTCCGACCGATGGGACAGGCAGCGGCGCCGCCGAGCTGCCGGACGCCTGCTCGGCGAGCTCCCCCTTGCCTCCTTGGCCACCCACACCTTCCCGGCCCCTCGGGCGGCCGAGGCGTTCGAGGCGGTGGACCGGGGCGACGAGGGGCTCATGCACGCCGCCTTGTGCTATCCCTAGCAGGTGTTCGAGGTCGGGACTGCACACCGAGTGCGCGCCTTGCACGTCATGCCCGGCGCTCCCGGCCCGGAAGGCGAGCTCCATGCCCACGACTACCGGCTGGAGGTGGTGGTGGAGCGGGCCGACCTGGGAGACGGGGAGATGGTGGTCGACCTCGACCTGCTCGAGGCAGCCCTGACCAACCTGACGGCCCGCATGAAGGACCGCGACCTGCGGACCATCCGTCCGGAGGGAACCGAGGTGGTGACGGTCGAGGTCCTCGCCCGCTGGGTCCACCGTGAGCTGGCAGAAGTGGTGCGGGGGGCCGGCGGCCAGGCCCTCGCGGTGCGGGTGTGGGAATCAGAGGTGGCCTTCGGGGGTTATCGGGCACCGACCGACCCCCACCCCAACCCTCCCCTCTGACGTTCCCCCACCCGCTTGGGCGAGGGGCCGGTTGGAGGGCACCCTCGCACGGGTAATTCAAGGTTCGTGCGCCTCCTGCTCGTCCGGCCCGATCACCTCGGCGACGTGCTCCTGGCACTCCCCGCCGCAGTGAGCCTGCGCCGGGCCCTCCCCACCGCGCACATCTCCTTCCTGGTGTCGAGCGGCTTGGAGGAGATTCCGGCCCGTTGCCCTGAGGTGGAGGAGGTCCGCTCCCTGCCGTTCCCGCCTCCCGACGCACCCCCCAGTCCCCCCGGCTGGTCGCATGTGGTCGCCGGCGCCGCCCCCGATCTCCGCTTCGACGCGGCGGTGGTCCTGCGGCCCAGCGACCCCTGGTCGGGCGCCCTGCTGGCCAGCGCCGGGGTCCCCATCCGGATCGGCTACGACCAGCCGGCCTCGGTTCCCTTCCTCACTGATGTCGTACCCGAGCCAGACGGCGTCCATGCGGTGACCCTGGCCGTCCGCCTCGCCCAGGCGACCGCGGCACGCCTGGGAGCGCCCATACCGAGGGAGCCGTCGGGCCCGCGCATCGTGCCGAGCCACGACGACGTCAGAGAGGTGGAGAGGCTGGCGGCGGGTCTTCTCTGGGGTGGGGGTCGGCCGATCGTCCTTCACCCGGGCTCCGGATGGCCGCTGAAGAACTGGCCGCCCGAGCGGTGGGCGGCCGTCGCCCGCCGAGTCGCCTCTCTCCACGGGGGCCCCTGCCTGGTCGCCGGCGCAGACTCCGAGCGGGCCATCGTGGAGCGGGTGGCCTGCCTGGCCGGTCCGCACGCCGTCCCCGTCGTGGGCATGCGGCTCGGTGCGCTCGCCGCTCTCCACCAACGTGCCTGCCTGGTGGTGGCCACAGACAGCGGCGCCGCTCACCTTGCCGCCGCGGTGGGCACCCCCGTCGTCGCCCTGTTCGGTCCCGGAGACCCGGCTTTGGCTCGCCCCTGGTGCCCTCCCGCTCGAGCTCGTCTGGTGCGTATCGACCTCCCTTGCAGCCCCTGTGGCGTCCTGCACGAACCCCCCTGTGGAGCGTCGGTGATGTCGGCATGCATCACGGGGATCGGGGTGGAGGAGGTCCTCAGGGCTATCAGTGAGCTGTCGGCCACACAGGGTGAGGACGGTTGTCGTAGCTCCGCAAGTGTACGGGCGCCGGGCGGCGGGTAAGTCGTCGCTGTGATGCACCGAACGCTTGTCGAGCGGGCCGGGAGCCTCGAGGCGGTCGACCCGGTCGGCGGATGGCTCGACAAGCTGGCGGGAGCCCTCTTGCCAACTCCCTCCGTGAAGGACTTCCTGAGTGGTACCTGGCTGGGCCACCCCCTGCATCCGGCGCTGACCGACGCGGCACTGGGGACCTGGATGAGCGCCACCCTGCTCGACGTGCTCGGCTCCCCCGAGCTGGAGGGAGCGGCACGCCGGCTGGTCGGCATCGGGG
>JALYHC010000043.1 GCA_030776765.1 Actinomycetota bacterium
GCTGGGCAAGTACGACGAGAACGGCGAGGCTCGCCCCATCCCCGGCCACTCGCTGACCCTGGGGGCGCTGGGGGTCTTCATCCTGTGGTTCGGCTGGTTCGGCTTCAACGCCGGCTCGACGCTGTGCGCGGTGGACTGTGACTTCGCCAGCGCGGCGGTGACCACCATGCTGGCGGGCGCGGCTGGGGCGGTGGCGGCCATGTTCACCGCCTGGAGGCTTCCGGCCCCGCGCAAGCCCGACGTGGGCCTCACCCTCAACGGTGCCCTGGCCGGCCTGGTGGGGATCACCGCCGGGGCCGGGTACGTGGACAACCTCTCGGCGGTGCTCATCGGCGCGGTGGCCGGCGTGATCTTGGTCTTCTCGGTCATCGCCCTGGACCGCCTGCACATCGACGACCCGGTGGGCGCCATCTCCGTCCACGGGACGGCGGGCATCTGGGGAGTGCTGGCGGTGGGCCTGTTCGCTGAGGTGGAGATGGTGGAGGCGCTGGGGCTCTCGAGCGGCGTCGGAGGCCTGTTGGTGGGAGGGGGAGTGTCCCTGCTGCTCACGCAGGTGGTGGGGCTGGCGGCCATCGTCTCCTGGACCCTGTTCACCTCGCTGACGGTGTTCAAGCTCATCGAGCGGTTGCATGGCTTGCGGGTGAGGCCGGACGAAGAGCTCGGCGGGCTCGACCACTGGGAGCACGGCTCCATGGCCTACCCGGAGTTCATGGAGCAGCTTGTACCAGCCCAGCTGTTGGTTAGAACAGGAGCACGAGGAGCCAACGGTGGCAACGGGGACGGCGTGGCTCAGCCGCTCCAGCGGTGAGGACGATCTCGGATCTCCTCGAAGCCCAGCTCGTCGCACAGCTTCAGGAAGGCGCTCCGGGGCACCCCGCGCCACCGCAGCCCGTCCAGTGAGTCGGACAGAGGGACGTCGCGGCGCAGGGTGGCCAGGTACCGGTACACCAATGCCTCCGCCATCCCCCGCTGGAGGCTCTCCGCCAGTCGGGAGGCGGCCCGCACGTCCACCTCCCACAGGTCGCCCTGCAAGGGGATGGCTTCTAGCCGTCGATAGCGCCGGAGCACCGCCGCCGAGGATTTGGCGCCCCAACCCACCAGCCCCGGCAAACCATCGGCGCTGTCGCCTACCAGGGCCAGGTAGTCGGGGATCGACTCGGGCGGTACCCCGAACTTGCCCTCCACGCCCGTCTGGTCGTAAGTGATCCCCCTGCGCCGGTCGCGCAGCACCACCCGCTCGCCCTGCACACACTGGGCCAGGTCCTTGTCGGGGGTGAGGATGACCACCTGGTCCACCTGCGCGGCGAATCGAGCGGCGCCGGAGGCCAGGGCATCGTCGGCCTCGTAGAGGTCCATAGCCCATACCCGCACCCCCAGCGCCTCCAGCGCCCGCTCCACCAGCGGGAACTGCTCGAGCAGCTCGTGCGGCACGCCCACCTCTGACTTGTAGCCGGGAAAGAGATCGTTGCGGAAGGAGCGGATGACCTGGTCGGTGGCCGCCGCCAAGTGGGTGACCTGAGGTTCTTGCAAGAGGGCCAAGACGCTGGCCATGACCCCGCGGACCGCCCCCACCTCCCGGCCGTCTGGCGAGTGCAGCGACGGCATGGCGAAGTAGGCGCGGAACAGCTCGTAGGTGGCGTCCAGCAGATGGAGCCTCATGACTCGATGCTATCGGCCCGCTTTCGGGCGGCGGCCGGCCGAGCTTCCACTACCGTGTCCGCTATGGCCACCCGATCCCACACCCGCATACTCGAATCGGGAACGGCCGAGTTCCGCAGCCCGCTGTTCTCGGACGTGTGGACGTTGCAACGCGGTAATGCCTTGCTGGCCACGGCGCGTCGCTACCCCCGGCAGCACCTCTCCCGAGTGGCCCTGCCGGACGGCACTCTGTGGGTCCTGCAGCCGGAGCGCTGGGGGGTGGTGCAGGCCGTGGAAGACGAGGTGCCCTTCGCTCGGGCCACGCGCACCAACTGGTCGGGGCGGCGCTGGGAGGTGGGAGGCGTGGGCTTCGCCTACGAGCTGCGCACCCGCTCGTTCTTCCTGCGCCGCTGGAGCCTGGAACTGGGCAACGAGCCGGTGGTCCACCTACGTGGCAGACTGCTCTCCTACAACCGACTGCGGGTGGACGCGGCGCTGCCGGTGCCCCTGGTGGCGGTGCTGCTCTCCTGGCATGTCATCGCCCGGTCCTGGGAGGCGGCCGCCTCCTCACCGGTCCTGCTGCAGACCGGCCAGCCCCAGCCCTGGCCGGCCGCTTGAGGCGAAGGCATCGAAGGGCCCCGCGGTTCGCGCGATTGACGACTCGTGTTCGACTACCACACCCACGTCGAACGGCATTACGTGCGGTGCTCGCCTCGGGAGTAATTCCACCGCATGCTCGTGGTGCGTGACTTACATCTGCATGGTGGAAAACGATCAGGCCCGCTTCTTCGACCAACGGGTGGCCGAGACCTACGACGAGCTGGCCAGCCGGCTCGATACGGAGGGGACGGTGGCCTTCCTGGAGCGCCTGGCCGGGGATGGTTCCGCCCTGGAGCTAGGCATCGGGACCGGGCGTGTGGCCCTGCCCCTCGCCGCCCGGGGCGTCCCGGTCGAGGGGATCGACATCTCCCCGGCGATGGTGTCCAAGCTGCGGGCAAAGCCGGGCGGGGACCGGCTCTCAGTCACTATCGGCGACTTCGCCGAGGTCCCCGTGGAGGGGCGCTACCGCCTGGTCTTCGTGGTGGCCAGCACCTTCTGCAACCTGGGCACGCAGGAGCGGCAGGTTCGCTGCTTTGAGCAGGTGGCCGCCCACCTCACCGAGGACGGGTCCTTCGTCGTGACGGGGTTCGTCCCCGACCCTCGCTGGCTGCGGGACGCTGGCTACGTGGAGGCGGA
>JALYHC010000044.1 GCA_030776765.1 Actinomycetota bacterium
TCCCTCCCCTCTTTGGGGGGGTTTGGTCCGGGAGGGGAAGCCAAACCCCTACGGCTCCCTGGCCCGGCTGGGCATGACCCGCTTCGGCTCTCCGCGTTGCTTGGGGAAGTGAGGAGGCCAGGGAGCATCGCCCAGCCCCTCCGCCTCGTCCCGGGCTGCCAGCTCCAGCAGGCTCTCCAGCGAGAAGGCCTGCTCGTCGATGGTGGCGCTCGGGTCGCCCAGCTTGGCGTAGCGAGCCGGCACCGTGGCCATCGTCAGGTCGGGCGGCTCCACGTCCCCCAGCTCCTCCCAGGTGACCGGGCAGGCGACCGTCGCCTCGGCGTTCGGGCGCACCGAGTAGGCCGAGGCGAGCGTGCGATCGCGGGCGTTCTGGTTGTAGTCCACGAAGACCCGCTCCCCCCGCTCCTCCTTCCACCAGGCGGAGGTGGCCGCTGGGGTCCGCCGCTCCACCTCCCGCGCCAGGCCCAGGGCGGCCCTGCGCACCTCGGTGAAGTCCCAGCGAGGCTCGATGCGCATGTGGATGTGGATCCCGCGCGACCCCGACAGCTTCGGGTACCCCACCATGCCGTGGTCGACCAGCACCTCCCGAACCACCTCCGCCACCCGCCGGACTCCGCTCAGGCCCACGCCGGGCTGCGGATCCAGGTCCACCCGCAACTCGTCCGGATGGTCGAGGTCCTGACGGCGCACGGGCCAGGGGTGCATCTCCAGGCACCCCAGGTTGACTGCCCAGATGACGTGGGCCAGGTCGGCCGGGGCCAGCTCCTCGGCCGACCGGCCGCTGGGAAAGGCGACCTTCACGGTCTGCAGCCACTCGGGAGGAGAGGGCACTCGCTTCTGGTAGAAGTGCTTGCCGTGGGCCCCGTCGGGGTAGCGCTTGAGCACCGTTGGCCGGTCGTGCACCGCCCGCAGCACGCCCTCCCCCACCGCCAGGTAGTAAAGCGCCAGGTCCTGCTTGGTCTCAGAGCGGGCCTTGAAGAACACCTTCTCCGGGTTGGAGAGCCGCACCAGGCGCCCGGCTACCTCGATATCCAACCCTTCGGCCACCCGCTCAGCCTACCGGGCGCTTCTCCCTCAGCCGGAGCGCACCGTGGGGTCGTAGCCCCTCCGGACCAGCTCCTCTTCCACGTCCTGACGTGTGGCACCGCCGGTCGGCTCCGCCTCGATCCCTTCGGACACCGTCCGATCCCGCCTCCGCAGAGCCCGCAGCTCGTCCCACAGCTCCTCGTCGCTCCACTCCCCCAGCGGACGGGAAGCCCTCTCCTCGTCGTACGCCGGGGCTGGGGCCTCTTCGGCGACGTAGTCCGGTGGGCGGTGGGCCGGGACCTCGGCGATGGTGACATCGGCGGCACGGTGATAGCGCTCCCCCAGGATGCCCCCCACTAAGCCGCCCAGCAGGGTGAGCAGGATGGCTCCCACCCCACTCAGGGCCGCCTGGGTGTTGTCGGTCTCCACCGTGGAAGTGGTCAGCCAGGTAGGCAGGTTGACGGCCAGGAAGACGTTGTACTGACTGCCGATCCAGAACCCCAAGACGGCGAAGATGGCCATCAGCAGCAGCATCCAGACGGCGGTCATCACGCCGTTCAAGGCCCCGTTGTAGCGGGCCATGCGTCCCGCCGCGTAGCCACCGACCACAAAGGCGATGAACAAGGTCACCAGCCCGGCCACCAGTCCGCCGATGGTGATCTCCTCCTGGGTTGCCTCGATCCCAATCTGGAAGGCGATGGTGCCCAGCACGGCGGCCAGCAGCCCGCCGAGCAAGATGGTCATCGCCACCGCCACCAGCATGCCGAGCAGGCTGGCGGGCACGTCGAGGCCCCCGAAGCGCTCCCGGGCGGCACGGACGCCGGCCTCCCGAGCAGTGCCGGTGGAGCGCTCTTCGTCCGGGCGGCGGGCCGATGGGTCGCGGTGTCGTCGCATCTCTTTCACCCCTTGTTCAAGGCTTCCGATAAGCCTACCTACGACCAGGTCAGTGACGGTGAATCTCCGCCGTTTCGCCCTCCCCGCATCTGGGAAGTACCGATCCATGGCCGAAGCACTGCTGGTTCGCTGCAAAGCTTGCGGGGAGTCCTTCACCAGCCCCCAACAGGTGGGGCGCTCGGGCTTCCAGGGGGCGGACCTGGCCGAGGCCGCCTATGAATGCCCCCACTGTGGCCAGGCGCGGTCCTACGACAAGGTCGACCACTACTTCGGGTCGATCGGCCATTCCCCCGGTGCGTCGGGCTCCGTCGCCCAGCAGGAGGGCGAATGACGCCACTGGTTTCCCGAGGTCGATGAGCCAGAACCAGGGTGCGGCAGTCGTAGGCCGGCAGCCCCCTCCCGGCCTCGCTTCGCCCCAAGGGGGAAGGTGCAGGCGCGTTTGCAGGCGGGCGACGCCGGGTAGCAAGTAGCGAGACAGGAGGGGAAACATGCATCATGGGCATTCGCCGCAGAAGAGCCGCCGCACCAACAGCATCTTCCTGCTGATCGGGTCCGCCATAGGGGCGGTCGTGGCCTACTTCCTCGACCCCGATCGAGGACGGACTCGGCGAGCCAAGACCGGGGACCAGGCGGGGGCGACCCTGCGCCGGCTGAGCGAGCGGGGCGAGAGGACGGCCAGGAGGGTCGCCTCGGACGCCGCCGGCGTGGTGGAGAGAATCCGCAAGCGCGAGAGGCACTACGTGGCCCCCAACGACGCCACCTTGGCCCACAAGGTGGAGAGCGAGCTCTTTGGACGTGACGACGTTCCCAAGGGCTCCATCAACGTGAACGCCGAGCGCGGCGTCGTCGTGCTGAGGGGCGAGGTGGACCAGCCCGGCCAGATCGAGGGCTTGGAGGCAGCCGTGCGGGAGATCCCGGGAGTGCTCGGCGTCGAGAACCTGCTCCACCTGCCGGGGACCCCGGCGCCCAACAAAGAGGAGGTCAGGAGGCTGGACTCCGCATCCTGATCTCTTCGAGCTGAGCCAACGCGCAACCTAGGAGGCTGTCATGGCTGAGGTGAGCCCGATCGACGTGCAGAAGTCCCTGCAGGGGGTGGACTACCCCGCCGGCAAGGATGACCTGGTCCGCCATGCCGAGCAGCAGGGCGCCGATGCGAACGTCCTCGAGGTGCTGCGAAAGCTGCCCGACCGCCAGTACGAGGGGCCCTCGGGGGTGAGCAAGGAGCTGGGCGACGTCATCTGATACGGGTGTGGAAGCCAAAGCGGTCGCATGAAGGCTGACATCCGCCAGGCGGTGGAGCATCACTTGGGCTTCGACCGGTTGAGGGGAGGCCAGGAGGAAGCCATCGAGGCGGTGCTGACCGGACGGGACACCCTGGCCGTCATGCCCACGGGCTCTGGCAAGTCGGCCATATACCAGGTCGCCTGCTCCCTCGTCGAGGGCTCGACGGTGGTGGTGTCGCCGCTGATCGCCCTGCAACGAGACCAGGTCGAGGCCGTCGCCGCGCTGGACGTGGGAGAGGCAACCCAGCTCAACTCCACGGTAGGGGCCGGTGATCGGCGGCAGGCCTTCGAGGAGGCCCAGGCGGGAGACCTGGATTTCCTCTTCCTGGCGCCTGAACAGCTCCGCAACGAGGACACCCTCCGGACACTGGCCGAGGCGCCACCTTCGCTGTTCGTGGTCGACGAGGCCCACTGCATCAGCGCCTGGGGCCACGACTTCCGCCCGGATTACCTGCACCTCCCGCCGGTCATCGAGGCGCTCGGCCGCCCCACCGTCCTGGCTCTCACCGCCACCGCCTCCCCACACGTGCGCCAGGACATCGTCCGAGGGCTGGATCTGCGAGATCCGGTTGTGATCGTCACCGGCTTCGATCGCCCCAACATCTACCTGGAGGTGCGCGGGTTTCGGGAGGAATCGGACAAGCGCCAGGCGCTGGTGGAGCAGGTGCAAGAGGCCGATGGTCCGGGCATCGTCTACGTGGCCACCCGGCGGGCCGCCGAGCAGCTGGCCGAGGCACTGGTGGAGCGAGGCGTAGGAGCCGCCGCCTATCACGCCGGGCTGAGCGGGCGGCGGCGCCACGAGGTGCAGGAATCGTTCATGGAGGGCGACCTGGAGGTGGTGGTGGCGACCGTGGCCTTCGGGATGGGAATCGACAAGGCCGACGTGCGCTTCGTCTACCACCACGACGTGACGGATTCGCTCGATTCCTATCACCAGGAGATCGGCCGGGCCGGCCGGGATGGGGAACCGGCGGAAGCGATCTTGTTCTACCGTCCCGAGGACCTGGGGATCCGCAGGTACTTCAGCTCGGTGGGACGCCTGCAAACCGAAGACATCGAGGGGTTGCTCCAGGCGGCCCTGGTCGAGGACGCGCCTCCCAAGCGGCTCACCCGGGAACAGCTGCGGGAGCGCAGCGGGCTGTCGGATGCCAAGTTGCTGCTGGCCCTGAAGAGGTTGGAGGAGGTCGGCGTCCTGCAGTCGTCGGGGGAGGACCAGGTGGAGTTGGTGGACAGCCAGCCGAACCTCCCGGCGGTCATCGAGGAGGCAATGGGTCTCGACGAGGCACGCGAGCAGATGGACCGCTCGCGGGTGGACATGATCCGGTCCTATGCCGAGTCTCGAGGCTGCCGCCGTCAATTCCTGCTCAACTACTTCGGGGAGCAGCTCTCAGAGCCCTGCGGCGCCTGCGACAACTGCCACCGCGGCCAGGACCTGGAGACCGGCCAGTCCTTGCCCTTCCCCGTCGACACCCGTGTGCTCCACGGCGAGTGGGGCGAGGGCCTGGTGGTGCGCTACGAGGAGGACAAGGTCTTCGTGCTCTTCGACCAGGTGGGCTACAAGACCCTCTCGGTGGACCTGGTGCGCCAGGGGGACCTGCTCCACGCTCAAAACTGAGGCTTGCCGAGCCTCAGGTGTCTCGGCGTCCTACTCCGGTGACCAGCTCTCGCCATCGCAAGGGCCCGCTGGTGCCTGCCGCCAGCGGCGGGGTGGGGAAGTCGGCGCCCTCTCGCAGCCCTCCGATGAGCGCGGAGAGTGCTTCTTTGGAGCTGTAGCGCGGGGTCCAGTCGAGCAGCCGGCGGGCCCGGGAGGAGTCCATGAGGGGGGTGCGAAACGCCATCTCCACCCATCCCTCGGGAGTCGGCTGCAGGTGCAGGCGCCAAGTGAGAGCCGCCGCACCCCTCAACAGGCCGGCCGGCACCGTCACCGGCCTAGCCTCCAGCAGCCGTCCCAGTTCCTGGGGGCTCAGCACCGGCTCGGCGGCGATGTTGAAAGCGCCGGAAACCTCCTGCTTCAACGCCCGCCGGTAAGCATCGGCCACATCGAAGGAGTGAACGGCCTGGAAGAGGAGCCGCCGGGTCACCGGGATCATCAGGATCAACACCGGGCGAACCAACGGATTGGGAAGCAGCGGGCCGGCGAAGAGCCTTCTGATCCCAGTGGCCGCCTCTCGCTTGAAGGTGAGCGCCGGGCGCAGGCGCACTACCCGGATGTGCGGGTGCTCCTGCTCGAAGGAGTCAAGCATGCGCTCCACCTGCGCCTTGTGGCGGGCGTAGAAGGCAGAGCGCACCCCCTCCACCGGCCAACTCTCGTCCATCGGTTCCTTCGGCCCCGGGGAGTAGGCACCGACCGAGGAGGCGTAGACGAGGGTGCCGACTCCCGCCTCTGCCGTCGCCCGAAAGACCCGTCGGCTGCCCTCGACATTGGTGCGCCACAAGATGTCCTCTCGATGCGAGGGCTGGATGGCCCAGGCCAGATGGACCACCGCCTGGGCACCCCGCAGGTGGTCCACCAGGTCGTCTCGCGTCACGTCTACCCGCGCCCAGGTGGTCTTGGGGACCTCGAGGGCCGGTGCGCGCCTGGCCAGGCCGAGCACCGAGGTGACCTCAGGATCCTCGGCCAGGGCAGGGACCAGGCTGGTCCCCACGTTCCCGGTGGCCCCGAAGATCACCACTCGCACTCGATGCAGCTACCCCCAGCTGGAAGGGAGTAAACGCCGGCCGCGGCGGGTATCGGATGGCGAGCGGTCAGTCGGGAGACGAACGAGACCTGGAGCAGAGATGAAGGCCGTCACATGGCAGGGCAAGCACGAGGTGAAGGTGGAGGAGGTCCCCGATCCTCGCATCGAGCAACCCACCGACGCGGTGATCAAGGTCACGGCCAGTGGCCTGTGCGGGTCGGACCTCCACCTGTACGACAAGATGTGGCCGGTGCTGGAGGAGGGGGAGATCCTGGGCCACGAGCCGGTGGGCGTCGTCGAGGAGGTGGGGTCGGCCGTCGGCCACATCGCTCCCGGCGATCTGGTGGTGGTCCCCTTCAACATCTCCTGCGGAAGCTGCTTCTACTGCCAGCGACAGCTCTACTCCCAATGCGAGACCACCCAGAACAGCAAGTACCGCAAGGGAGCCAGCCTGTTCGGTTACACCAGGCTCTATGGCGGCGTTCCCGGGGGCCAGGCGGAGTACCTGAGGGTCCCCCAGGCCCATTTCGGCCCCATCAAGGCTCCGGAAGGGGTTCCCGACCCGCAACTGGTCCTGCTCGCCGACGTGCTCCCCACCGCCTGGCAGGCGGTGAAGTACGCCGACGTGCCCAAGAACGAGACGGTGGCGGTGTTCGGCCTGGGCCCGATCGGCCAGATGTCGGCCCGCATCGCCCTCCACTTGGGAGCGAGTCGGATCATCGGCGTGGACCAGGTGCCCGAGCGCTTGGCGATGGCCGAGCGCCACGGGGTCGAGACGCTCGACTTCTCGCAGATCGGTGACATCCACCAGGCGGTGCTGGAGATGACGAGCGGCAGAGGGGCGGATGCGGTGATCGACGCGGTGGGCATGGAAGCAGCCGGTTCCCTGGCCGACTCGGTGCTGCAGACGGTCAAGGTGCAAGCCGACAAGCTGGTGGCCCTGCACCAGTCCTTGGGCTCGGTCCGACGGGGCGGGACCGTCTCCATCATCGGCGTCTACGTGGGCGCCATGCAGATGTTCCCGCTCGGTGACCTGCTGGACAAACAGATCACCCTGCGCATGGGACAGGCCAACGTCAGGCGGTGGACGGACCAGCTGCTTCCCCTGGTGACGGCCGACGGCGATCCACTGGGGCTGGCCGACCTGGTCACCCACGTGCTCCCCTTGGAGGAGGCGCCCGCCGCCTACGAGATGTTCCAGGAGAAGCGAGACGGGGCCATCAAGGTGATCCTCACCCCGTAAAGCGGGAACTAGCCGGGGTCAAGCCGCGCTCGCAGCTCGGCCACCTGGTGCCGCAGCTCCCGGTAGCGCTGGTGTCGGCCCGGATGGGGATGGACGGGCTCTCGCACCTGGACCAGCTCGGCGGCTTGATCCAGGCTCGATAAGTTCCCCAGCGCCCGATGTCCCATTATCGCCGCGCCCTGAGCTGAGGCGTCCCCGTCTCGGAGGGCCACGACCGGCCTCCCCAGGACGTCGGACAGGACCTGCGACCAGACCGAGGCCTGGGAGAAGGCTCCCGTCAGCCGGACAGGCTGTTGCTCGGCCAACCCCAGCACGTCGGCGATCTCCGCCAGCGACATGGCGATCGACTCCAGCGCGGCCCGCGCCACGTGCCGGCGACGATGCCGCAGGTCCAGCCGGTGCAGGCTCGCTCCTTCTCCCCGGCCCTCTCTCCCCCGCTCAGGGACGAACTCGGGGAGCACCACCAGGCCCTCTGCCCCCGCCGGGACCTCGGCTGCCTCCACCAGTAGCCGGCGGTAGGCCGCATCCGGTACCGGTCCCGGATAGAGGGTCTCCCGCACCCACTGCACCGCCAAGCCGCCGTTGTTGATGGCGCCCCCCGCGAACCAGTGGCCCGGGCTGAGCGCATAACACCAGGTGCGCTGGTGGTCGTCCAGCCACGGGTCGTCCACCACCTTGCGAACTGCCCCCGATGTGCCCAGCGACAGCACCACCTGCCCCGCCCCTACCGCCCCCGCCCCCAGATTGGCCAAGCCGCCGTCGCTGCTGCCGGCCAGCACCGGGAGGCCGGGCGGCAGGCCGAGCTCGTCGGCCCCCCGAGCCGTCAAGCCGCCCACGTGGGCGGTAGCGTCGACCAGGCCCGGGAGCCTCTCGCTGGTGATGCCGGATACCTCCAGCGACTCTTCGTCCCACACCAAACGGTGGATGTCGAGCAGCCCTGTGGTGGAGGCCAGCCCCAGATCGGTCACCCAGGACCCGGCGAGCCGATGGAGCACCCAGTCCTTCAGGGCCACGAACCGGTCCGCCCGCCGCATCACCTCGGGCGCCTGGCGCGCCCACCAGCGCAGGCGGGCCGGATGGTAGATGGGCTGGGGAGGGCAGCCGGTGCGCCGGTAGCGGGCGGCTCCGTTGCCGACCCCTGCCTCGGCCGCAGCCCGCACGTCCGCCCAGGTCATCGCTCCGGCCAGCGGGGTGCCGTCCTCTTCGACCGGCAGGAGGGTGTGCATGGCGCCGCTCAGGCTGATGGCTGCCGCCGGCTCCCCCTGCCCCAGCTCGGCGGCCAGCTTGCGCAGCGACTGGCGGGCGCCGTCCCACACCTTCTCAGGGTCCTGTTCGCCTCGCTGAGATAGGCCGGCCCGGTGCGGCCGGGCCGTCCGTGCGATGACCCGCCCGGCGCCGGACAGTGCAACCGCCTTGCAGCGCGAAGTGCCGAGGTCGAGGCCGATGACGACGGCGGCCCCCTCACCCATTGGGGTGATGCTACGCCCCCCTTCCCTCCGCCTCCTCGCGTCCGCCCTATCCCCCTCACTCACACCTCCGCCAATCGTTTGAAAGGAGCCGAGCCGGGTAAGAGCGGCGCAGGGCCAAGAACGGCCAGCATAGGAGGTGTGGGTGGACCCGATTGGAAGGACCCGCTGGGCCATCGCCGAGGGCTACATCCCGGGCTGGAGCAATGGGCCGGAGCCGCAGATGGTGAGCCACGAGACCATGTGCCTGCTCAACGCCTCGGATAGAGATGCCCGAGTGCAGGTGATGGTCT